>JANOEG010000347.1:0-5124 GCA_031413095.1 Burkholderiales bacterium
CATCGCCTCCTGCGTCGCCCAGCGCGCGTACAGGCGCGGCATCCACAACGTGTCGAGCACGCGGCGGTGAAACGCCTGACCACACGCGTTGCAGCGCTCATAGCTCCAGCGCTCGTGTCGGTGAACAGGCCGCGGGCGTTCGCCCCAGGCTTGCGAGGCCAGGATGCCGTGCAGCGGCTCATCGGCAAAGGCACCGCTGGCGAGCTCTTGCAGCGCCGCGCCGCGGCAACTGATGCACGCCGAGCGGTCGATGAAAGTAGCACGTTCGGCCATGGCAGGCAGTATGTTCCTCGGCGCCGGCACCGCAGTCCGGTTGTCGGCGTTGTCGTCGGGGCTCGAACGGCGACCCGCTCAGACATCCACCTCCACCGCGTCGCCGCGCAGCTCCATCAGCTCGCGGCGTGCGGCGGCTTCGCCCTTGCCCATCAGCTTGGTCAGTGCGTCGGTGGTCGCGGACGCGCCGAGTTCGGTGAAGCTGACCTGCAGCAGGCGGCGGGTGTCGGGATTGAGCGTCGTCTCCCACAACTGCACCGCGGTCATCTCGCCCAGGCCCTTGAAGCGGCCAATGCTCCACGAACCGTCGCGCGCGCCTTCCTTGCGCAGCTTGTCGAGGATCGCGTCGCGTTCGCCGTCGTCGAGTGCGTAAATCTTCGCGGCCGGCTTCTTGCCGCGTGCCGGGGCATCGACGCGGTACAGCGGCGGCTTGGCCACATAGATGCGGCCGCGCTCGATCAACTTCGGGAAGTGGCGGAAGAAGAGCGTCAGCAACAGCACCTGGATGTGCGAGCCATCGATGTCGGCGTCGGCCAGGATGCAGACCTTGCCGTAGCGCAGGCCACTCATGTCGGGCTCGTCGTTGGCGCCATGCGGATCGACGCCGAGCGCGACCGCGATGTCGTGGATCTCGTTGTTGGCAAACAGCCGATCGCGCTCGACTTCCCAGGCATTGAGCACCTTGCCGCGCAGCGGCAGCACAGCCTGCGTCTCCTTGTTGCGGCCCATCTTGGCGCTGCCGCCGGCCGAGTCGCCTTCGACGAGGAAGACCTCGTTGAACGCCAAGTCGCGGCTCTCGCAATCTGTCAGCTTGCCGGGAAGCACGGCCACACCCGAGCCCCGTCGCTTCTCCACTTTCTGCGACGCGCGTTGCCGCGTCTGGGCCTGCCTGATCACCAGCTCGGCCAGCTTCTTGCCATGCTCGACATGCTGGTTGAGCCATAGCTCCAGCGCGGGCCGCGTGTAGTTCGAGACCAGTCGCAGAGCGTCACGCGAATTCAGGCGCTCCTTGGTCTGGCCCTGGAACTGCGGGTCCAGCACCTTGGCCGAGAGTACGAAGCTGGCGCGCGAGAACACGTCGTCGGGCATCAGCTTGACGCCCTTGGGCAAGAGCGCATGCAGCTCGATGAAACCCTTCACCGCAGTGAACAGGCCGTCTTTCAAGCCGGCCTCGTGGGTGCCGCCGGCCACGGTCGGGATCAGGTTGACGTAACTCTCGCGCAGCGTGTTGCCGTCTTCGGTGAAGGCCACGCACCAGGCGGCGCCCTCGCCCTCGGCGTTGTTCTCGGCCTCGCCTTCTTCGGCGTAGTGCTCGCCTTCGAACAGCGGGATCACCGGCTCGGCCGGGATGCTTTGCATCAGGTAGTCGGCCAGGCCCTGCTTGTACTGCCAGGTCTGTGTTTCTCTGGTCTTCTCCTGCGTCAGGGTCACGACCACGCCGGGCATCAGCACCGCCTTGCTGCGCAGCAGGTGCACCAGCTCGTTCCTCGGCAGCTCGCCACTGTCGAAGTACTTCGGATCGGGCCAGACGCGAACGGTCGTGCCCTGCTTGCGATCACCCGCGACAGCCTTGCGAACAGCGAGCTTCTCGACCACATCGCCGCCGGCAAAGGTCAGCGTGGCCACCTGACCCTCGCGGTACACGGTGACAGTCAGTTTCTTCGCCAGCGCATTGGTCACGCTGACGCCCACACCGTGCAGGCCGCCCGAGAAGCTGTAGGCGTTGCCACTGCCCTTGTCGAACTTGCCGCCGGCATGCAAGCGTGTGAAGACGATCTCGACGACCGCCACCTTCTCTTCGGGATGCAGGCCGAACGGGATGCCGCGGCCGTCATCTTCGACGCTGACCGAGCCGTCCGTGTGCAGCGTCAGCGCGATGCGCTTGCCTTGCCCTGCCAGCGCCTCGTCGGCAGCGTTGTCGATGACCTCCTGGATGGTGTGCAGCGGACTGTCGGTGCGCGTGTACATGCCCGGCCGCTGCTTGACGGGCTCGAGCCCCTTCAAAACGCGGATCGACTCTTCGGCGTACTTGGCGGCTTGCTTGGTGCTTGGCATGGCGCGGGATTCTAGGGACGAAGGAATGTGGACAATGCCGCGATGCACTTTCAAGCTCTGCTCGTTGCTTTGCTGCTCGCGCTTGCAAACGCATCCCACGCACAGGTCATGGACTGCGATATCGGGGGTCAATCGGTGAATCCGAACCACGGCGGCACCACTGCAGGCAAGACCGGGTTGATGCGCTGCGTCGATCGACAGACACGCGAGCTTCTGCGAGAAGAAGAGCTGCGCGACGGACGCTTCGCCGGCGTCAAGCGCTGGTACGAAAAAGGCCAGTTGAGGCGCGAACACAGCGTCAACGACAAAGGCAACCGCGACGGCCGTTCGCGCGAATGGAACGCGCAAGGTGTGCTCGTGCGCGAGGGATTCGAGGCCAACTCGGCCAGCATTGGCCTGCACCGTGAGTGGTTCGACAGCGGCAAACCGAAAAGCATGGCGAACTGGGGTGAGGCGGGTGGCGAACGCCGCAGCGAGGCGGCATCGCGCATCGACTTCAACCGCGACGGCCAGCTCACCGACTTGCGCTGTGGCCGCGAGCCGCGCCTCGATGACGAGGCCAGGCTGTGCGGGCACCAGGGCAAGCCGCAACTCACCGAACTGTTCACCGAACGCGGCCAGGTCGCCTCGCGCGTCACCTACGAGCGTGGGCAACTGCAGCGCACGGAAAGTTATTGGGACGATGGCAAGCTGCGCTTCAGCGAAGAGATCGGCAGCGAGCGCCGCGTCGCGCGTCAGTTCACGCGCGATGGCGTGCTGCGCAAGCAGACCGAGCGCCGCAACGGCCAACGGATGCTTGAGCAGGACTACAGCGAGCGGGGCACGCTGGTGGCGGAAAAGCGCTGGTCGGCGAGCGGCGGCCTGGAGCGCGAAGACGAGTGGTACCTCAACGGCCAACCCAAACGCAGCATCACGTACGAGGCCGGCAACAGCCGCATCGAACGCAGCTTTCACGACAACGGCAAGCCGTCGTGGGAAGGCCGCTTCGCTCTGCAAGACCGCGGCCGCAGCGTGCCGACCGGCACCCACAAGACCTTCGACGACAGCGGCCGGCTGCGCATCGAAACGATCTACGACGACAAAGGTCGGTTGATCCGCGAACGCAGCTGGGACGAAACCGGCCGCGTGCAGCGCGACGACGAGGTCTTCGAAGATGGCTCGCGAAAGGCTTACGGCGCGCGGCCCTGAGTCAGCCGCGCGCAGCCCCGCGCCTGCGCCAAAACGCCGCAGCCGCTACAGTGAAGCCATGACATCGATCCAGCCCTCGCCCGCCCGTCTGTCGATGACGCAGGTGCTGATCTGCGGCGCCGCCATCGTCACGATCTCGATGGGCATCCGACACGGTTTCGGCCTGTGGCTGCAACCGATCACGATGGAGCGCGGCTGGACACGCGAGCACTTCGCTTTTGCGATCGCGATCCAGAACATCACCTGGGGCGTGGCCGGCCTGTTCGCCGGTATGGTGGCCGACCGTTTCGGTGCCTACCGCGTGCTGTTGGCCGGCGGTGTGATCTACGCGCTCGGCCTGGCGCTGATGGCGCTGGCGCCGACACCCTTGACGTTCACGGCCACGGCCGGCGTGCTGCTGGGCATTGCTCAGGCCTGCACGACTTATGCCGTGGTCTACGGCGTCATCGGCCGCAACATCGATGCCGACAAACGCTCGTGGGCGATGGGTGTAACGGCGGCGGCAGGATCGTTCGGCCAGTTCCTGATGGTGCCTGTGGAGAACGGGCTCATCAACGGCACCAGCTTCCTCGGCTTGCGCGCCGAGGGCGTGGGCTGGCAGAGCGCGCTGTTCGTGCTCGCGGCGATGGCGCTGCTGATCTTGCCGCTGGCCGCCGGCCTGCGCGAGCGAGGGCTCGAAGGCGGCTTCGTGCGGCCGCAGCAAAGCATCGGCGCCGCGTTGCGCGAAGCCTTCACCTATCCGAGCTTCCAGTTGCTGATGGCAGGCTACTTCGTCTGCGGTTTCCAGGTGGTTTTCATCGGCATCCACATGCCGAGCTACCTCAAGGACAACGGCCTGACGCCCGACGTGGCGACGACGGCGCTGGCGCTGATCGGTCTGTTCAATGTTTTCGGCACCTACGCGGCCGGCTCGCTCGGCCAGCGCTGGCCTAAACGCTACCTGCTCTCGGGCATCTACGCGCTGCGCTCGGTGGCGATCGTGATCTTTCTGTCGGCGCCGCTGACGCCGTGGAGCGTGTACATCTTCTCTGCGGTCATGGGCGTGCTGTGGCTGTCCACCGTGCCGCCGACAAACGCGGTGGTCGCGCAGATTTTTGGCGTGCAATACATGTCGATGCTGGCCGGTTTCGTTTTCGTGTCGCATCAGATCGGCTCCTTCCTCGGTGTCTGGCTGGGCGGCAAGCTGTACGACGCCACCGGCAGCTACAACATCGTCTGGTGGATTTCGGTGGCGCTCGGTGTGTTCGCGGCCCTCATCAACTTGCCGGTGCGCGAAGGCGCGATCGCTCGGCCGGCGTCGCCCGCGGGAGCCGCCGCATGAAGCTGCAGGCGCCATCGCGCTGGGTCTGGCGCACAGCGGCGCTGGCCGCGCTCGGCCTGGTTTTCGCGTCTTACCTGCAACCTGACGTGATGGTGCTGCTGGCCACGCAGCTCTGGAATTGCTTCTGACGCACGCCATGAGCGAGCCTTCGGCCTGGGTGCGGCGCTGGGCGCCGCTGATTCGCCCCAAGGGCACGGTGCTCGACGTGGCCTGCGGCAGCGGACGACATCTGCGTTGGCTGCACTCGCAAGGCTTTGCGGTGACCGGGGTCGATCGCGACGCCGCGG
>JANOEG010000348.1:0-4318 GCA_031413095.1 Burkholderiales bacterium
AGTACGTGCCGTCTTCGTTCTCGACCAGCCCATGCACGTCGGTGTCGAAACCGGGGTACTTGGCGTTGAAAGTGCGCGCGAAGCGCAGGTAATCGACGATCTTCTTGTTGAAGCGCTCACCTGGGATCAGTAGTGGGATGCCCGGCGGGTACGGCGTCAGCAGCGAGGTCGTGATGCGGCCTTCCAACTCCTCGATCGCCACGCGCTCGGTATCACGATGTGCGATGCGGGCATAGGCGTCTGATGGCTTCATCGCCGGATGCAGGTCGCTCAAGTACATCTCGGTCACCAGGCGCGCCACGTCGTGCTTGACGTAGGTCTCATGGATCGACTGGCAAAGATCGCGTAGGCCCATGCGCTCGTAGGTCGGGTGCGCGGCGCAGAACTCGGGCAGGATGCGCCACATCGGCTGGTTGCGGTCGTAGTCGTCCTTGAACTGCTGCAAGGCCGTCACCAGCGTGTTCCAGCGGCCCTTGGTGATGCCGATCGTGAACATCACAAAGAGGGAATACAGCCCGGTCTTCTCGACGACGACGCCATGCTCGGCGAGGAACTTTGTGACGATCGAGGCCGGGATGCCGGTCTTGGCGAATTTGCCGGCCACGTCCAGGCCCGGCGTGACGATCGTGCTCTTGATCGGGTCGAGCAAATTGAAACCGGCGGCGAGATTGCCGAAGCCGTGCCACTTTTCATTCGCGCCGAGCATCCACTGCTCGCGCGTGCCGATGCCCTCGCCGACCAGCTTGTCCGGGCCCCAGACCTTGAACCACCAGTCGCGGCCAAAGTCCTTGTCGACCTTGCGCATCGCACGCCTGAAGTCGAGCGCCTCCTTGATGCTTTCTTCCACCAGCGCGGTGCCGCCCGGCGGCTCCATCATCGCCGCCGCGACATCGCACGAGGCGATGATCGCGTACTGCGGCGACGTGCTGGTGTGCATCAGGTAGGCCTCGTTGAAGAGGTGGCGGTCGAGCTTGACGCGCTGCGAGTCCTGCACCAGCACCTGCGAGGCTTGGCTGATGCCGGCCAGCAGCTTGTGTGTGCTCTGCGTGGCGTACACGACGGCGTCCTTCGGCCGCGTGGTGTGCTTGCCCATCGCGTGAAACTGCTGATAGAACGGGTGGAAGGCGGCGTGCGGCAGCCACGCTTCGTCAAAGTGGATGTTGTCGATCCAGCCGTCCAATTTGGCCTTGACGGTTTCGGTGTTGTAGAGCACGCCGTCGTAAGTGCTCTGCGTCATCGTCAGGATGCGCGGCCGCACCTTGCTGGCATCGACGCCGGCCAGCAGCGGATTGGCGGCGATCTTGCGACGGATGGTTTCCGGCTCGAATTCGCTCTCGGGGATCGGGCCGATGATGCCGAGGTGGTTGCGCGTCGGCGTCATGAACACCGGCACCGCGCCGGTCATGATGATCGAGTGCAGGATGCTCTTGTGGCAGTTGCGATCGACCACCACCACATCGCCCGGTGCGACCGTGTGGTGCCAGACCATCTTGTTGCTGGTGCTGGTGCCGTTGGTGACGAAGAAACAATGGTCGGCGTTGAAGATGCGCGCCGAATTGCGCTCGCTCTGCGCCACGGGTCCGGTGTGGTCGAGCAACTGACCGAGCTCCTCGACCGAGTTGCAGACGTCGGCCCGCAGCATGTTTTCCCCGAAGAACTGGTGGAACATGTGGCCGACGGGGCTCTTCAAGAACGCGACGCCGCCGGAGTGACCCGGGCAGTGCCACGAGTACGAACCATCCTTCGCGTACTCCATCAGCGCCTTGAAGAACGGCGGCGCCAGACCATCGAGATAACTCTTGGCTTCACGGATGATGTGACGAGCCACGAACTCCGGCGTGTCCTCGAACATGTGGATGAAGCCGTGCAGCTCGCGCAGGATGTCGTTCGGGATGTGCTGGCTGGTGCGCGTTTCGCCGTAAAGGTAGATCGGGATGTCGGCGTTACGAAGGCGGATCTCGCGGATGAACTCGCGCAGTTTCAACACCGCCGGCCCAACTTCAGGGCCATGCGCGACTTCCTCGTCGTCGATCGACAGGATGAACGCACTCGCCCTGCTTTGCTGCTGCGCGAACGAGGCCAGATCGCCGTAGCTCGTCGTGCCCACCACCTCGACGCCCTCCTTCTCGATGGCGGCGGCCAGCGCACGCACGCCCAGGCCCGAACTGTTCTCGCTGCGGTAATCCTCGTCGATGATGACGATCGGGAAGTGAAAGCGCTGCATCGTGGTCGGCCTCGAAAAGAGCGCGCAGTTTAGGGCCACGCCTCTGGGCAGGGGGCTGGCTACACTGATCGCACTTTCAAGGAGCCGATGACATGGGTTGGAGCCTGGCCACCATCTGGTGGGTCGTGACCGGTGTGCTCGTCGCGGTGGAGCTCGCCACCGGCAGTTTCTACCTGCTGATGTTGGCACTCGGCGCGGCGGCGGCGGCCATCGCCGCGCATCTCGGACTGGGTGTCAACGCGCAGCTGGTCATCGCCGCCGTGGTGGGTGCAGGCGCGGTAGCGGCGTGGCACTTCAAACGCCGCAACCAGCCAGCGGGCCCCATCGCTGCCGAGAACCGCGACGTCAATCTCGACATCGGCGAGACCGTGCAGGTGAGCGATTGGGACGCGCAGGGCAGCGGCACCACACAGTACCGCGGCTCACGCTGGCAGGTGCGCTTCATGGGCGCCGGTGCCGCGCAGAGCGGCCGCTTCGTCGTCCGCCGCGTGGAAGCCAACCGCCTTTTCGTCGAACCGTTCTGAGGAACCCCGTGGACCCAACTCACATCGTCTATTTCGTTATCGCGATCATTGCCGTCATCTTCGTCACCCGCGCCATCAAGATCGTGCCGCAGCAGCACGCCTGGGTGGTCGAACGGCTCGGCCGTTTCGACCGCACGCTGACGCCGGGACTGTCCATCGTCGTGCCCTTCGTCGATCGCGTGGCCTACAAGCATTCGCTCAAGGAAGTGCCGCTCGACGTGCCGAGCCAGGTCTGCATCACCAAGGACAACACGCAGCTGCAGGTCGATGGCATCCTGTTCTTTCAGATCACCGACCCGATGCGCGCCAGCTACGGCTCCTCCGACTTCATGATGGCCATCACGCAGCTCGCGCAGACGACGCTGCGCAGCATGGTCGGCAAGATGGAGCTCGACAAGACCTTTGAAGAGCGCGACGCGATCAACGCGCAGGTCGTCAACGCGCTCGACGAAGCAGCGTCGAACTGGGGCGTCAAAGTGCTGCGCTACGAGATCAAGGATCTGACGCCGCCGGCCGCGATCCTGCACGCGATGCAGGCCCAGATCACTGCCGAGCGCGAGAAGCGCGCGCTGATCGCCGCCTCCGAGGGGCGTAAGCAGGAGCAGATCAACATCGCCACCGGCGAGCGCGAGGCGTCCATCGCGCGCATTTCGATCTCCTTCGAACAAGTCGGGTGGATGCGAGCTAAAACGCAAGCGAGGTGATCGCCTACGCGGACATCCAGCTTGCAACTATCGTGCCGCTCTATTGCCCTTTCGTTTCAGCAGCTCGACCAGGACTCGAACCCGGAACACCTCGTTCGAAGCGAGGCATGATGTCCTTTTCACCATCGAGCTATCAGTCAGGACGGTCGGATTTGAACCGACGCTCTCGTGCTCCCGAAGCACGCGGATTACCAAACTTTCCCACGTCCTGGAAATGCAGGAGTATGGAGTCAGGGTCAGGGCTAATCCGCAAGCGAGCTACTGCGCGAAACGTTGCATTGACTTCTGACTGCTGTCTCCTGACGCCTTCCTCCCCCCAAGCGCCCAGCGGGAGTCGAACCCGCACTTCCGCCATGGCAAGGCGACAGGCTGCCGCTACATCATGGGCGCACGCAAGTGGGACCGCAGGGACTCGAACCCTGACGACCCGGGTAAAAGCCGGGGATGCTGCCGCTAACACCTCGGTCCCGCCGAACTGGCTATCACTTCAAGGACGCGCAGTAGGCGAATAGGTTCGTGAGATCGCAGGAGGTTGCCCTACGCGGCAGAACGTGATTCACTTAAGTGGTCTACGAGCTGATACACGCGAGGAGATTCTCATGGCCAACATTTCCGTTCACTTGTTCAACGAGCGCGGCCAATTGGTCGGGCCGGTTGCCGTTCCCAAGCTCGAACTCAGCGACGCCCAGTGGCAAGCACGCCTTTCGCCCGAGCAATTCCGCATTCTCCGCAGCCAAGGAACGGAACGCGCGTTCTGCGGCACGCTGCTCGATAACAAGCAATCCGGAGTTTACTCCTGCGCGGGTTGTGGGCTGCCGCTGTTTTCCTCCGAGGCCAAGTTCAACTCGGGCACGGGCTGGCCGAGT
>JANOEG010000349.1:0-4031 GCA_031413095.1 Burkholderiales bacterium
GCCGGCTTCTATCTCGACGCCACGCGCGAACCGTGGGCTCGCCACTGGCGCATGGAAAGCTACCTGCTGCGCGAGCTGCTGCCGCAGGTCTGGCAGCACGCGCCGGTGCAGCGCGAACGCACAGGGGTCTTCGGCCACTCGATGGGCGGGCACGGCGCGCTGACGCTGGCGCTGCGTCACCCCGGTGTGTTTGCGAGCCTGTCGGCGCTGGCACCGATCTGCGCGCCGACGCAGTGCGCGTGGGGTATCAAGGCGTTCAGTGGCTACCTCGGCGATGACCGCAGCGCGTGGGTCGCTCACGATGCGAGCGCGCTGATGCGCGAGCAGCGCAGCACACCGTACCCGCAAGGCATCCTGATCGACCAGGGCATGTCGGACAAGTTTCTCGCCGAGCAGCAATTGTTGCCCGAGGCCTTCGAAGCCGCGTGTGCTGCCGTCGGCCAGCTGCTGACGCTGCGCCGGCATGAGGGCTACGACCACGGCTACTACTTCATCGCAACGATGATGGAAGACCATCTGCGGCATCACGCCGCGGTGCTCGCGGCCAGCCATGGCGATGCCGGCCGCTGAACAGTGGCAGGTCGATGTCGGCGACGCCGACGTGGCCACGCTGCACATTCCGCCGACGCTCGCTCGCGCGCGCCGGTTTCACATCGATGTGCGCTTCGTCGTCTTGTGCCCGAGCGAACACAGTGCTGCGTGGCATGCGATGACCGTCGAGGTCAACGGACGCCGCGAGTGGTCGCGGCAGATCGCCACCAGCAATCCGGGCCAGACCGACAGCCTCGACTATCACTTTCGCATCGAGCTGGCCGTCGGCGCAGCGCTGCGCGTGCGTGCGCTCACGCGCGTGCAAGGCGCGATGCGACATCGGCTCATCATCGAGGCCGCTGAAGCATGAGCGCAGACCTGCCGTTCAGCCCGGCCGCAGACCGCAACAAGGAGCCGATCCTGCGAGCGCTGCGGCAGCGGCTGCCAACGGCCTGCAGCGTGCTCGAGATCGCGTCGGGCACCGGCCAGCATGCGCAGCACTTTGCGAGCGCCTGTCCTGGCTGGACGTGGCAACCCACCGACGCCGCCGACGCCGCGGCGCTGCAAGCCATCGATCAGCGCTGCCGCGGCCTGGCCAACGTGTTGCCGGCCGTGCGTCTCGACGTGCTGACACCCCCTTGGCCCTTCGAGCGCGCGCGCTACAACGCGGTGTACTGCGCCAACATGCTGCACATCTCGCCATGGCCGACGTGCCAGGCGCTGATGAATGGCGCCGCCAGCCTTCTCGCCTCAGGCGGGCTGCTGTTGCTCTACGGGCCGTTTCGAATCGACGGTGAGCCAACGGCGCCGAGCAACGAGGCCTTCGACGCCGACCTGAAATCACGCCACCCGCAGTGGGGCCTGCGCTCGCTGTCGGCCGTCGAGCGCGAGGCCGCGGCGCACGGCCTGACTCATCAAGAGGTGGTGGCCCTGCCAGCG
This sequence comes from Burkholderiales bacterium, assembly GCA_031413095.1. Taxonomy (GTDB): domain Bacteria; phylum Pseudomonadota; class Gammaproteobacteria; order Burkholderiales; family Burkholderiaceae_C; genus CADEEN01. Next base: position 1,471 of record JANOEG010000349.1, read on the forward strand.
AACAATTTGCTGGTGATGTTCCGCGCACCGTGACCCGCTCTTCACGCTGCGGGAAGATTGATCGGGTGACCCGATGCGAGCAACTCTTCGATCAGCGTCAAAACGAACGCGCCGGAAGCCGCGTAAGGATCGAACTCGGGATGCTTCATTTGCACCATCGGATGGTCGTCGGCCAGGTTGATGTGGGCCATCGACCAGCTTGCGTAGCGGCGTTCGGCGACTTCCTCGAAAAGAAGCATCTCGACGTCGCGATGACGGCGGTCGGCGGTGATTCGCGCGTACAAGCGGTTGACAGCACTGCGTTCGCCCTCGAGGACTTGAAGGTACAAGCCCTTGCCCTGGCAGAGCACGCCGCCGATACCGTTCTGGCGGTTGTGTGCCTGGGCCGTGGACAGGATCGAGGCTGTGACCGTGGTCGTCTGCGGCCCCACGGCACGACTCACGTAAAGAACTCGAACTTGCATGATGTCTTTCAGGTAGTGCCTCGCCAAGAAGATGAGCCAGCGCCGCATCATGACCGAAGCCTGCGCCGCGCCGCTGCGGGCTGACGGTTGGCGCGGCGATCGTCGACACGAGCGTGACGCAGATCGCACGCCGGTCCCGGAGCGCTTTGCAAGGCGAATTGGTGGATCAAACCGATGCTTCTTACCGCCTCGGCCGCCGTGCGAAAACGTAGCATGAATCAGGAGGCCGCTTTCTGCGGCCGAGCGCTATGGTTTCATGACTCCCCGACACGCCCTGTCCCGCAGCGTTGCCTGGGCTCTGCTAGTGGCCTGCGCCATGGCAAGGTCGGCGGATGGCAACGAGCTGGCGGACGTGCTGGCGCAGCCGGTGTACGGCAGCACGCGCATCGCCAGTGCCTCCAAGTACGACCAGGACGCGGCCGACACGCCGACCATGGTCTATGTGCGCACGGGCGGTGAGATCCGCGCGCAGGGCTACCGCACGCTGGCCGAGGTGCTCGAGAGCATGCCCGGCGTGCACCTGCGCAACGATCGCGCCTACACGTACACCGGCGTGCGCGGAATCAGCCGCCCGGGAGACTATTCGTCGCGCCTGCTGTTGTTGATCGACGGCGTGCGCGTCAACGAGTCGGTCTACGACTCGGCCACCAGCGGGCGCGAGTTCCCACTGGATATCGGGCTGATCGACCGCGTCGAGTACTTGCCCGGCCCAGGCTCGGCGCTGTACGGATCGAACGCGGTGCTGGGCGTCGTTAACGTCGTCACGCGCAATCCTTCACAGTTGCCGGGTTGGACGACCACGCTCGAAGCGGCTTCGTTCGGCGCCCGCAAGCTGGCCCTGACCTGGGCCGGCAGCGCCGGGCCTGCGCGCATCCTGTTCGGCGCAGCGAGCGAGCGCAACCACGGCCATGCTCGCCTGTACTACCCCGAGTACGACACCGCCGAAACGAACGGCGGCGTCGCCGAAGATCGCGACCGCACGCGCAACGACAAGCTGTTCGTCAAGGCGCTGTGGAGCGACTTCAGGTTCACCGCCGAAATCTCGGATCACCAGAAACTGGACCCGACCGGATCCTTTGGCGCAATTTTCAATCGGCGCAGTCTGTCGGCCGACCGCTATGCGCTCACCGACCTCGCCTACGCGCGTCCCTTCGGCGCCGACCACGAGGTCTTCGCACGCATCGGCCTGGCCAACTACCGTTACTACGGCTACGGCGACTATGGCGACAGCGGCGCCATCGTGCCCGCCGAGAGCGTGTCGAAAGCGACCTGGCTGTCCGGCGAACTGCGCTACGTCTGGTCGGGCTGGGCCGGCCACCGCATCCTGATTGGCACCGAGTTCCAGAACAACTTCCGCCAGTACCTGGGGTCGGCCGACCTCGCGCCGGCCGCTTTCGTCTACATCGATGAGCGCCTGCAGTCGTCGCGTTGGTCGCTGTTCGTCAACGACGAATGGCAGCTGACCGACACGCTGCGCCTCAACCTGGGCCTGCGCAGCGACCGCCGCCTCGACCGTGAGCACGCCTCGACCCCGCGCGTGTCCGCGCTCTGGTCGCCGTCACCGCAGTGGACCTTCAAGTTGCAGCATGGCAGCGCCTTCCGCGAGCCCAATGCGTCCGAGACCACGGTCAGCAATGGCTCACAGGTGCCCAGCCAGGGGCTGAGCGTCGAATCGACGCGCTCCAACGAGTTGTCGGCGCTGTGGCGGCCGCAGTCGGGGCTGGACCTCAGCGCGAGCTACTACTCGCTCGACATCCGGGATTCGATCGTGCTGGTGGCGTTCCCGGACGGCACGGAGCAGTACCGCAACGTCGGCCGCCTGCGCTCGCGCGGACTCGAGCTCGAAGCCACCCAGGTCTTTGCCAACGGCCTGCAGGCGCGCGCGAGCTGGTCGCGGCAGGAGGGCATCGACCGCGAGACCGGCGCGACGCTGAGCGACTCGCCGCGCTCGCTGGTCAAGCTGATGGTGACGGCCCCCGGCCCATGGGCCGGCGCGCGGATCGGCGCCAACCTGCTGCGCGTCGGCGGGCGGCGAACCCACGCCCACCCGCGCCTCGCAGCGTACGTGCGGCGCAAATCCCCCCTCACGCACGCACC
>JANOEG010000350.1:0-1595 GCA_031413095.1 Burkholderiales bacterium
CGCATTCCACGACGCGCAGGGTCCGGCGCAGAACCCATGGCGCGACATGTGGCCCCAGCGACCCGGCGCCAGCAGCGGCATCGCACAGGCCATCCTGCGACGCGAGCTGGTCGAGATACTCGATGTGCGCCAAGTTGCCGGCTACCTCTTCAGCGGCGGCGACGAGAGCCACGCCTTCCGCAGCGTGCTGGCCGTTCCGCTGCTGCACGAGGGCAAGCCGATCGGCGCCATCGGCGTGCTTTGCCGGGACGCCACGCCGTTCAGCGAGCAGCAGAAGACGCTGCTGCAGACGTTTGCGAACCAGGCGGTGATCGCGATCGAGAACGTGCGCCTGTTGAGCGAGACGAAGGAGGCGCTCGAACAGCAGAAGGCCTCGTCGGACGTGCTGGAAGTCATCAGCCAGTCGATGGGCGACGCCGTGCCGGTGTTCGAGGCGATTCTCGAGCGGTGCGAGCGGCTGATCGACGGCACCATGGGCACCACGATCTCGCTGGTGGAAGACGACGGCCTCTGCCACCGCCGTCATTTCCGCTTCACCGAAGCTGGCAAGCAGATGGTGTTCAGCAGCCCTGCCGAAGCCGAAGCTACAGCACAGAGGATGCGCGCGCTGCCTCCGGTCCCTGCGGCGGCCACCCGGCAGCGATTTGCAGAAGCAGGCGATCGCATCGTCGTCTACCCCGACGTCCTAAACGGGCCCGGTGTCCCGGTGGACACGCGCGAGTTCGCCCGCGCGGCCACGGGCGGCCGCGTGAGCTACGCCAGGGCCGCGGCGCCGATGTTCAAGGACGGTCGCTTTCTCGGCGAGATCGGAGTCGCGCGAGAGCGCCTGGGCGACTTCGACGCGCGCGAACGCACGCTGCTGGAGATGTTCGCCCGGCAGGCCGTGGTGGCGTTGGAGAACGCCCGGCTGTTCCGCGAAACCAATGAGGCGCTGGAGCGGCAGACGGCCACGGCCGAGATCCTGAAGGTCATCGCCAGCTCCCCGTCGGACGTGCAGCCGGTGTTCGACGCCATCGCGCGCAGCTCCAACCAGCTGCTGGGCGGCTGGTCGACGATGGTCGCGCGCATCGAGGACGACGCGCTGCACCTGGTGGCCTTCACTTCGACCACGCTCGAGGGCGACGCGACGCTGCGGCGCTCGTTCCCGATCCCGCTGCAGGCCTTCGGGGTCGGTGCAGCCATCCGCCGCGGCGAGATGGTGCCCATCGTCGACACCGAACTGGTGGACGACGGGCTGCAGAACCTCCGCGATCTGGCGCGCGCACGCGGCTACCGCAGCATGCTGTTTTGCCCGCTGGTGCGGGAAGGGCAGAGCGTCGGATTGATCAGCGTGACGCGGCGCGAACCCGGGTCCTTCGCGCCGCACCAGGTAGCGCTGCTGCAGACCTTCGCCGACCAGGCCGTGATCGCCATCGAGAACGTGCGCCTGTTCAACGAGACGCAGGAGTCGCTGCAGCAGCAGAAGGCCTCGGCCGAGGTGCTGGCCGTCATCAGCAACTCGATGGCCGACGCGCAGCCGGTGCCGGGACGGGCAGAACCAGCAGAGCAACCACAAACTGAGTTGATCATGACCAAAGTGGTTCCTTCCTTAGCTA
>JANOEG010000351.1:0-13325 GCA_031413095.1 Burkholderiales bacterium
CATGAACCACTCCAAGAACGAACACCTGATGGCCCGCAAGGCCGCGGCCACGCCACGCGGCGTTGGCGTGATGGGCACCTTCTTCGCCGAGCGCGCGCAAGGCGCCGAGCTGTGGGACGTGCAAGGCCAGCGCTACATCGACTTTGCCGGCGGCATCGCGGTCATGAACGTCGGCCATGGCCACCCGAAGGTCATCGCGGCGATCGAGGCGCAGTTGCAGCGCTTCACGCACACCTGCTACCAGGTCGTGCCGTACGAAAGTTATGTCGCGCTGGCAGAAAAGCTGAACCAGATGACGCCGGGCACGCATGCGAAGAAGACGGCGCTGTTTTCCACAGGCGCCGAGGCGATCGAGAACGCGGTGAAGATCGCGCGTTCGTACACCAAGCGATCCGGCGTCATTGCCTTCGGTGGCGCTTTCCACGGCCGCTCGATGTTCGCCGTCTCGCTGACCGGCAAGGTGCAGCCGTACAAGGCCGGCTTCGGCCCCTTCCCGCCCGAGATCTACCACGTGCCCTTCCCTTGCCATTGCGCTTCGCTGGCCGAGGTGAAGAAGGCGATGCAGCACCTGTTCAAGGCCGACATCGAACCGTCGCGCGTGGCCGCCATCGTCTTCGAGCCGGTGCAGGGCGAAGGCGGCTTCAACGTCATCCAGGCCGAAGCGGTGACTTGGCTGCGCGAGCTGTGCGACGAACATGGCATCGTGTTGATCGCAGACGAGGTGCAAACGGGCTTCGGCCGCACCGGCAAGATGTTTGCGATGGAGCACTTCAACGTCCTGCCCGATCTGATGACGATCGCGAAAAGCCTCGCCGCCGGCACGCCGCTGTCGGCCGTGACCGGCCGCGCCGAAATCATGGACGCGCCAGCGCCCGGTGGTCTCGGCGGCACCTACGCCGGCAACCCGCTGGCCATTGCGGCGGCGCATGCAGTCATCGACATCATGGCCGAAGAGAAGTTGCCGGAGCGCGGCGCCAAACTCGGCGAGCAGCTCAAGAGCGTGTTGAATGGCCTGAAGCCGCGCGTGAAGCAAATCGCCGACGTGCGCGGCCTCGGTGCGATGGTCGCCGTCGAGTTCAACACTGCGCAAGGTGACCCCGACGCCGACTTCAACAAACGCGTGCAGGCCGAAGCGCTCAAGCGCAAACTGATCCTGCTGACCTGCGGCGTCAACGCCAACGTCGTGCGCTTCCTGTTTCCGCTGACGACGACGCAGGCGGTGTTCGATGAAGCCATGGGCATCATCAGTGAATCACTGTTGAGCGCGGGATGAAAGCATTGCGCGACCGCCTCACGTCGCAAGGCGTGCACAGCCTGTTGGTGCAGTTCACCGACATCCACGGCGTCGCGCGCGGCAAACTCGTGCCGCTGGCGCACCTCGACGACGTCCTCGTCACGGGCGCCGGTTTCTCCGGCCCTTCCATATGGGGCACGGGCTTGGCGCGCACCGGCGCACGCTCCGAGTACTACGCGCGCGGCGTGCCGAGCACCGCGCAGGCGTTGCCGTGGATGCCGGGCGTGGCGCGCATCGTCGGCGAAGGTTTTGTCGCTGGTGAACCCTTCGATGCCTGTCCGCGCCAGGCGCTGGCAAGGCAAGTCGCACGCTTGGCGAAGAAGGACTGGACGCTACAGGTCGGCATCGAGCCCGAATTCTTTTTGTTGAAGCGCGAATCAACGCCGCAGGGCGCGCGCTGGCTGCCCGCCGATGACCGCGACCGCCTCGACAAACCGAGCTACGACCTTAAAAGCCTGGCCCGCCAGTTGCCGTTTCTGCTGCAACTGCAAGACACGCTCGAACGCTGCGGCCTCGATGTGCTACAGCTCGACCACGAAGACGCGCACGGTCAGTACGAAGTCAACTTCGGCCACGCCGATGCCATGGCGACTGCCGACCGCGTGATGCTCTTCAAGCTCGCCGCGCACGCCATCGCCGAACAGCATGGCCGCGTGTTCTCGATGATGCCCAAGCCCTTCGCCAACCAACCGGGCAGCGGCATGCATTGCCATGTCAGCCTGTGGCACGGCCACGGCGACAACGCGCGCAACGCCTTCGTCGCCCACCGCGCCGATGGTTCGCTCGACACGCAGACGCTGCTGTCGCCGATCGGCCGCCAGTTCGTCGCCGGCGTGCTCGCGCATGCCGCGGCGCTGACGGCGCTGGCCGCGCCGACGGTCAACTCCTACCGGCGATTGACGGTCGGCGAGTCGATCACCGGCACCACCTGGGCGCCGGCTTACGTGGCCCAAGGTTTCAACAACCGCACGGCGCTCGTGCGCACGCTGCACAGCCGCTTCGAGTGGCGCGCCCCCGACGCCGCGGCCAACCCGTACCTTCTGCTGGCCGGGCTTATCGCCGCCGGACTCGACGGCATCGAGCGCAGACTCGACCCCGGCGCGGACTGCCACGACGACTTGTTCGCGCTGACTGTTGCGCAAGTGCGCGAGCGTGGCATTGCGCTGCTGCCGCAGTCGCTGGGCGATGCAATCGATGCTCTCGAAGCCGACGCCGTGATCGGCGGTGCGCTGGGCGAGACGCTGTTGCGCGAGTTCTGCGCGTTGAAGCGCGACGAGGCCGCAGCGCATGCGCGCGACGCCGGCCTGAGCGACAGCGTCAGCGACTGGGAGTTCGACCGTTACGTGACCGCGTTCTGATGCGGCCCGCGCCGCTCGCTGCCTACATCACCCTCGCCGCCAGCATGGCATTGGTCGGCAGCTACGTCGGCCTGTCCAAACTGCTCGTTGCTGTGTTCCCGGTGTTCCTGCTGGCGTGGCTGCGCTTCGGCATTGCGGCTGTCGCGATGCTGCATTGGCTGCCGCGGTCGGCGAACGAAGTGCCGCTGTCGAAGCACGACCGCGGCCTGCTCTTCCTCGAAAGTTTTCTCGGCAACTTCCTGTTCTCGATCTGCATGCTGTTCGGGGTCGCTGCCACGTCGGCGCTCGCCGCCGGCATCGTCATGGCTGCGATCCCCGCCGCGGTGGCGGTGTTGTCGCGGATCTTTCTGGGCGAACACATCCGTGACCGCGTGCTGATCGCCATTGCCTGCGCAGCGCTCGGCATCGCGCTGCTGGCCTTCGCGCGCAACGGCGACACGTCGGCGCAAGCCGCCCCGTGGTGGGGCTATGCCCTGTTGCTCGGCGCCGTGGTCTGCGAAGCCAGCTATGTGGTCATCGGCAAGCGCCTCACTGGCCAGCTTTCGCCGCGGCGCATCAGCGCGCTGATCAACCTGTGGGGGCTGGCGCTGGTGACACCGTTCGGCGTGTGGCAGGCGTTGCAGTTCGACTTCACGGCCGTCGCCTCGGCGACCTGGGCCTTGCTCGTCTTCTACGCGCTGGCGGCCAGCATGTGGAGTGTTTGGCTGTGGATGCGCGGCCTGATCCACGTGCCCGCCGCGCAGGCCGGCGTCTTCACGGTCATGCTGCCAGTCGCCGCCGCGCTCGTCGGCGTGCTGTTTCTCGGCGAGCAGTTCGGCGGCGTACATGCCGTGGCGCTCGCGCTAGCGGTAGCCGGATTGATCTTAGCGACATGGCCGGAGCGCTCGGCGCTGCCCGCGGTGACACTCGGCCCGCCGCCCTGACCTCAGACGTCGGTCCGCACCCTGCCCTTCAGGTACTTCGCCAGCGACGCATCCTGTCCACCGTGACACGGTATTTCGGCCGTGTGGCCGGATCATCGTCATGGTGCTCGAGCAGACCCCAGTTGCCCCAGCGGCTTGGCGCAGAAATACCGGAGAAGTGGCAGAACAGATCGCCATCGGCATCCTCCCAGCGGTCGAACAAGCGGCGGTACATCAAGCCCATGCGCTCGTCGCGATTGGCCAGCGTGAACAAGCGCTCCAGCGCCGCATCACGCACCGCCTCCCCGATGCCGACCGCATGCTGGCCACCTTCATAGGCGGCCAGCAGCAAGCCGTGGCGCGCGCACCAGCGGCGTTGTTCGGCTTGCCACTGTTCCAGCTGTTCCAGTGAATTCTCGAAATGCTCGAAGACGCGCTCCAAGGGCCAGCGCGCCACCTCGGCAGCCGTGGGCGACGTGTTCACACCGGGCGTCAGTGGCAGGTAGGCGGCCACGGCGAGCACATCGGTGGTGTCGATCACCGGATCGCGCAGCAGTTGCTGCGATCCCCAGCTGTTGCCGGTTTGTGTGCCGAGCACGCGCTGCAGGCGTTTGCTGCCGGCGAACGGCTGCGACCAGATGGCGAAGAGGTCGCGCGAGCGCTTGGCATGCCAGCGCCAACGCGCGGTGTTCGCATCCGGAGCGAGGCCCTGCGCCATGCCTTGCTGCGAGGCGTACGCAGACTGTTCGAAATCCGGGTTCCAGACCTCGTTCGAGTGCTCCACCCACAGCGGCAGGCGCTCGTCGAGCTTCTCGCTGGCCAGTGACGCAGCGCGGCGCAGGAAATCATCGTTGGCGCGGTGCGGCATGCACAGCCACGGCCCGACGCCACAGCGGTTGGCCAGGTCGAACAGCAACTCGAGCGCAATGCCCTGCGGCGCAAACGTGCGGTCGTCGGGCAGCGGACGGTCGCTCCAGCGCGTGAGCTTCGAGTTGTTGGTGGCCAGCATGTCCATCGCGCGCAAAGCGCCCCAGCCGCTCCAGCGGGCGATGAAGGCAGCGTCCCACACATTGGCCGCGGGCTGGTTCTCAGTGCCAGGCTTGAAGACACGGATGTTGCGCAGCGGGTCGTCGGCGTCGATGCGTGTGATGCGCAGCCACAGCGACGGGTCGGGCAATGGGTTCTGCGCCACGAACTCACACTCGAGGCGCCCCGGCGTGCTGCGCACGACGCGCAACGCACCATCGAGTTCGATGTCACCGCGGCCGTCGTAGCGCACGACCCAGGGCGCGCGCTTCGAATCCGGAAGGCGCGAGCGCGCGGCCAACGGCACCATGGCCGCCAGGCCTGCGGGCAAGGACCGCAACCAGCCACGGGCATCGACGCTCGGCACGACGTCCTTGACCTGCACGCCCGGCGTGTCGCGCCGCCAGAGGCTCCACTCGCCCGACATGCGCATCAGGTCGACGAAGGGCAGCTCGGTGTTCCAGTAGTTAAGGCCGCCCAGGTTGATGCCCATGCGCGGCCGCGGCTTGACGACGTCGCGCGGCCCACGTTGCGCCCATGACGGTGCTGCGCTGAGCGACGCGGCCACGGCCAGCCAGCGTCGACGTGAGGTCATGCCGTCTCGCTTTCGCGCAGGGCCGCCAGCCGGGCCTGCGTGGCGCGCATCTGCACCTTTTGAGGTGGCGTGGCTTTCAGGTGGTGATCGCTCCACACCTGTCGCCAGCGGCGTGCGCCCGGCACACCGTTGTACAGCCCCATCATGTGGCGAGCGATGTTCGACCAAGGGGTACCGTGGGCCGCGGCTTCCCGCTCCATGTAGGCCACCATCGACAACTCCACAGCTTCGCGTGTCAACGCTGTCTTTGCAGCAGCGCCGAAGAACGCCGCGTCCCACGCCACCATCGACCACGGATGGTGATAAGCCTCGCGGCCGACCATCACGCCATCCACCACCTGCAGATGCGCTTCGATCTGCGGCACCGTGGTGACGCCACCATTGACGACGAAGGTCAGCGCCGGAAAGTCGCGCTTCAACTGCGTCACGAAACCATAACGCAGTGGCGGCAACTCACGGTTCTCTTTCGGCGACAGGCCTTTCAACCAGGCGTTGCGCGCGTGCACGATGAAGACGCTGCAACCCGCTTCGGACACGGTGCCGACGAAGTCGCGCACGAACTCGTAGCTCTCGCCGCGGTCGATGCCGATGCGGTGTTTCACCGTCACCGGCAGGTCCACCGCATCACGCATCGCCTTGATGCCGTCGCGCACCAACGTGGGCTCGGCCATCAGGCACGCACCAAAAGCGCCACGTTGCACACGCTCGCTCGGGCAGCCGCAATTCAGATTGACTTCGTCGTAGCCCCACTGCTCGGCGAGCTTGGCGCACGCAGCCAAGTCCGCGGGCTCGCTGCCGCCGAGCTGCAGCGCCACGGGATGCTCTGCGGCATTGAAGTCGAGATGCCGCGGCACGTCGCCGTGCAGTAGCGCACCGGTCGTCACCATTTCGGTGTAGAGGCGCGTGTGCTGCGTGATCTGCCGATGAAAGTAGCGGCAGTGGCGATCGGTCCAGTCCATCATCGGTGCGACCGACAGGCGCCAGGGATTAATGATGACTGCTGACATGACGGTGTCATTGTCGCTTGCAAGGCTGACGCGAGCAGCGAAAGCGAAGCGTCGCAATTGCATTTAGGATCGCTGCACTATCGACGAGCCTCCCACACAAGAAGGCTCGCGTGTCAGGAGTGTCACCCATGTTTTCGATTTTCTTTTGCAGGGCGCGAGCCTTGCAGTTATTGCTATTGCCGATAGCCGCAGCGATGTTCAGCGGCTGCGGTCCCACACAAGCGCAGGGCGGCCCCGGCGGCCCACCACCGGTATCGGTGGCTCCTGTGACGCAGCGCGCGCTGCAGAGCAGCGAAGACTTCAGTGCGCGCATCGAGGCGCAGGCCACTGTCGAGCTGCGCTCGCGGGTCGCGGGCACCGTCGATCGTGTGCACTTCAAAGACGGCCAGCGTGTGGCCAAAGGCGCGCTGCTGTTCACGATCGACCCGAAGCCGTTTGCCGCCGAAGTCGAGCGCGCGCAGGCGCAACTGGCGAGCACGCGCACGCAGTCCGAGCTGGCCAAGGCCGAACTCGCACGCGCCGAGAAGCTGCTGCCGATGCAGGCCGTGTCGGTGCAGGAGGTCGATCAGCTGCGCGCGGCCGAGCGCAACGCGCAGGCTGCCGAGAGATCCGCGCGCGCCGCATTGAACACAGCGCAGCTCTCGCTCGGCTACACGCGCATCAACGCACCGGTGGCCGGCCGCATCTCGCGCGCCGATGTCACGCCGGGCAATCTGGTGGGCGTGGGCGAGCCGGTGCTGTCCACCATCGTCGCCAGCGACACGGTGCAGGTCTGGTTCGATGCCAGCGAATCGAGTTTCCTCAAGATTTCGCAGGCGATGCGCGCCGGCGGCGCGGCGCCAACGGTGGCGGTGGGCCTGTCCAATGAAGACGGTTACCCGCACACCGGCACGGTCGATTTCGTGGACAACCGCCTGAACCCTGCCACCGGCAGCATCCGTGTGCGCGCGATCCTCGACAACAAGGACGGCCGCTTCACGCCGGGTTTGTCGGCGCGGGTGCGCCTGGCCAGCGGTGTGGCAGCGCCTTCGACGCTGGTGCCCGAACGGGCGATCGGCACCGACCAGACACGCAAGGTGGTGATGGTCGTCGGCGAGAAGAACGTCGTCACGCCGCGCGAGGTCAAGCTCGGTGCGCTCACCGATGGCATGCGCATCGTCACCGGCGTCAAGGCCGGTGAACTGATCGTCGTCGATGGCTTGCAGCGGGTCTTCCCCGGCGCGCCGGTGACACCGACGGTGTTGAAGGTCGATGACAAGGGCATGCCGATCGTGCCGCCCCCTGCGCCTCCTGGCCCGCCCGGCGGCGGCGAGAAAAAGTAAGGCGCGGGCTCATGGACATCTCGCGCTTCTTCATCGACCGGCCGCGCTTTGCGACGGTGCTGTCGATCTTCATCTTCCTGATCGGCGCCCTGTCGATCTTTCAGTTGCCGGTGTCGGAGTACCCCGAGGTCGCGCCGCCGCAGGTCGTCGTGCGCGCGCAATACCCGGGAGCGAACCCGCGCGTGATCAGCGAGACAGTGGCCACGCCGCTCGAGGAGCAGATCAACGGCATCGAGAACCTGCTGTACTTCGAGAGCCAGGCCACCGCCGATGGCCAGATGACGCTGACGGTGACGTTCAAGGTCGGCACCAATGCCGAAGCCGCGGAAACGGCGGTGCAGAACCGTGTCAACCGTGCGCTGCCGCGGCTACCCGAGATCGTGCGCCAGATCGGCGTCGTCACCGAGAAGCAGGCGTCGAACCTGACGATGGTGGTGCACCTGCTGTCGCCGGACGACTCGCGCGATGCGCTCTACCTGCGCAACTACGGCCAGTTGAACGTGCGCGACGAACTGCTGCGCATTCCAGGGATGGGCAGCGTCATCATGTTTGGCGCCGGCGACTACGCCATGCGCATCTGGCTCGACCCGGGCAAGCTCGCCGCGCGCGGCCTGACGTCGGCCGACGTGGTCGGTGCGCTGCGCGAGCAGAACGCACAAGTGGCGGCTGGCGTCGTCGGCGCACCGCCGGCGGCCAAAGGTGTGGAGTTTCAGCTCGCCATCAACACGCAGGGCCGCTTGCAGAGCGAAGCAGAGTTCGCCGACGTCATCGTGCGCAGCGACGCCACTTCCGGCGCGTTGGTGCGCATCAAGGACGTCGGCCGTGTCGAGCTGTCTGCCAACTCCTACGCGCTGCGCAGCCTGCTCAACAACAAGGAGGCTGCGGCGATCGCCGTCTTCCAGGCGCCGGGCAGCAATGCCTTGGCGCTGTCGAATGATGTGCGCGCCGTGATGGACCGCCTGGCGCCCTCGTTCCCGCAGGGCGTGAAGTACTCGATCGTTTATGACCCGACACGCTTCGTGCAGACCTCGATCGAAAAAGTCATCACGACGCTGATCGAAGCCGTGCTGCTGGTCGTGCTCGTCGTGATCATCTTCCTGCAGACCTGGCGCGCGTCGATCATCCCGCTGCTGGCGGTGCCGATCTCGATCGTCGGCACCTTCGCTGCGCTGCTGATGCTGGGCTTTTCGATCAACACGCTCACCCTCTTCGGGCTGGTGCTGGCCATCGGCATCGTCGTCGATGACGCCATCGTCGTCGTCGAGAACGTCGAACGCAACATCGAGCGCGGCCTGACACCGCACGATGCGACCGTGCAGGCGATGCGTGAGGTCAGCGGGCCCATCATCGCCATCGCGCTCGTGCTCTGCGCGGTCTTCGTGCCGCTGGCCTTCGTGCCCGGCCTGTCGGGCCGCTTCTACCAGCAGTTCGCGGTGACGATTGCCATCTCGACCGTGATCTCGGCGTTCAACTCGTTGACGCTCTCGCCTGCGCTGGCTGCCATCTTGTTGCGGCCGCACGATGCGCCAAAAGATGCGCTGACACGCGGCATGGACAAGCTGTTCGGCGGCTTCTTCCGTTGGTTCAACCGCTTCTTCAAGCGCAGCAGCGGTGCCTACGGGCGCGGCGTCACCGGCATCCTCGGGCGCAAGAGCATCGCGCTCGTGGTCTATTCGCTGTTGATCGGCGCCACGCTGCTGCTGTTCGCGCGCCTGCCCGCAGGCTTCGTGCCGGCGCCCGACAAGCAGTACCTGATCGGCATTGCGCAGCTGCCCGCCGGCTCATCGCTCGAACGCACCGACGCCGTGATCCGCGAGATGAGTGCGATCGCGCTCAAGGTGCCGGGCATCGTCGATTCGGTGGCCTTCCCCGGTCTGTCGATCGCCGGCTTCTCGGCGGCGCCGAATGAAGGCATCGTCTTCTTCGGCCTCGAGTCGTTCGACAAACGGACCTCGCCCGACAAGAGCAAGTTCGCGATCCTCGGCCAAGTCAACGGCGCCATACAGCAGATCCAGGGCGCGCGCATGTTCGTCGTGCCACCACCGGCCGTCGATGGCCTGGGCAACGCCGGCGGCTTCAAGCTGCAAGTGCAGGACCGCGGCGGCAAGGGCGAGCAGGCCCTGTTCGGCGCGGTCTGGGGCACGCTCGGCCAGGTCTATGGCAACCCGAAGACCAGCATCGGCACGCCGTTTTCCACCTACGACATCAACGTGCCGCAACTGCTGGCGCAAGTCGATCGCACGCGCGCCAAGCAGATGGGCGTGGCCTTAAGCGACATCTACGACACGCTGCAGATCAACCTCGGCTCGCTCTATGTCAACGACTTCACCCAGTTCGGCAAGACCTACCAGGTGATCGTGCAGGCCGATGCACCGTTTCGCAGCGACGCCAATTCGATCACCGCGCTGAAGACGCGCAACGCCAAGGGCGAGATGGTGCCGCTGTCGGCGTTGATGACGGTGGACCCGACCTTCGGGCCGACGCGCGTGACGCGCTACAACGGCTTCCCGTCGGCCGACATCAATGGCGCGCCGAACCCGGGCTTCTCGAGCGCGCAGGCCGAGGGCGAGATCGAAAAGCTGCTGACGCAATTGCCACGCGGCATGGCCTATGAGTGGACAGAACTCAGCTACCAGGACCGGCTGACGCGTGACGTGGCCGTGCCCGGCACAAGCTGGCGCGTGCCCACGTTGGCCGCGGTGCTCTTCCTGTCGGTGATCTTCGTTGTGCTGGTGCTCGCCGCGCAGTACGAGAGCTGGTCGCTGCCGCTGGCGATCATCCTGATCGTGCCGATGGGCGTGCTGTCGGCGCTGTTCGGGGTCTGGCTGTCGAGCTTTCCGCCGTTCATGCAGCCGGGCGACCTGAACATCTTCACGCAGGTGGCGTTGGTCGTGCTGGTCGGCCTGGCGTGCAAGAACGCCATCCTGATCGTCGAGTTTGCGAAGGAGCTCGAAGAGCATGGCAAGTCGATGCGCGACGCGGTGATCGAGGCGTGCCGCCTTCGCCTGCGGCCGATCCTGATGACCTCGATCGCGTTCTGCGCCGGCGTGATCCCGCTGATCCTCGGCAGCGGCGCCGGCAGCGAGATGCGACGCGCCATGGGCATTGCCGTGTTCTCGGGCATGGTCGGTGTCACGTTCTTCGGCATCTTCCTGACGCCGGTGTTCTACGCGCTGCTGCGCAAGGGCACCGAGGGGCGGCGCTCGAAGGCTGCCGAGTTGCGCCGCGCCATCGACGCCTCGGCCCATCCGGTCGATGGGGCGCCGATGCCGCCGCCGGGAGACCCGCGATGAGCCGCCTTGCCTTGACGCTGCTCGCGTCCTTGACACTCGCCGCCTGTGCGACATCGGCACCGCCGCCGGTCACCAAGCCAGCCACGCCCGAGGCCTTTACGCAAGCCGCCAACACCGACGTGCAACCCGTGGCCGAGTTCTGGCGCGCCTTCGGCGACAGCGAACTCGACGCGTTGATCACGCAAGCCATGGCCGCAAACCGCGATCTGCGCATTGCGGCGGCGCGCGTGGCCGAAGCGCAGGCCATCGAAGGCGGCACGCGCGGCCTCGGCCGGCCGACGGCGGGCCTCACGGCCGGCGCCAACCGCTCGCGCTCGGCCGAGAACAGCGGCCGGCCCGGCACGCGCAACGCCTTCGACATCGGCGCTGGCGCGTCGTGGGAGATCGACTTGCTCGGCCGCGTCGCCACCGAGCAGCGCTTCGCCCGTGCGAATGTCGAAGCCGCCGAGGCGCAGCGCCGCGGTGTGCAGGTGAGCATCGCCGCCGAAGTGGCGCGCAGCTACTTCGAACTGCGCGGCCTGCAGGAGCAGTTGCGCGTGACGCGCCTGGACTCAGGCACACAGCGTGATGCGTTGAAGCTGGTCGAAGCGCGCCTGTCGGCCGGCCGTGGCACCGCGCTCGACACCGAACGCGCGCGCGTGCTGGTCGAAAGCACCGCCGCGTCGCTGCCCTTGCTGGAGTCCGCATTGGCCCGCACGCGCATGCGGCTGGCGGTGTTGACGGGCGCCGCACCGAGCTCGCTCGACGCGCGCCTGTCGGAGCAGAAACCGCTGCCCGGCCTACCGGCCACGCCGCTCGCCGCCATCGGCTCACCGCAGACGCTGCTGCAGCGCCGGCCCGATGTGGCCGCCGCCGAACAGCAACTGCGAGCGGCCGAAGCGCAAACCGGTATCGCCCGCAGCCGCCTCTGGCCGTCGCTCACGCTCTCCGGCAGCCTCGGCTTGAATGCCGGCCGCATCGGCGACCTCGGCGACTCCGGCTCGTTCGTCGCCAGCCTCGGCGCCAATGTGCTGTGGGCGCTGATCGACAACGGCCAGCGCCGCGCGCAGGTCTCGGCCGCCGATGCACGGCGCGACGCCGCACTGGCGCAGTTCGACCAGGCCGTGCTCGTGGCGCTGGAAGAAACCGAAGGCGCGCTGGTCAACTACACGCGGTCACAGCAGCGCACCGAGAACCTGTTTGCGGCCGCGAAGGCCGCCGAAGGCGCCGCCAAGATCGCCCGCGCGCGTCTCGATGCGGGCTCGATCGACTTCCTCGTCGTGCTCGATGCGGAGCGCCAACTGCTGCAGGCGCGAGACCTGCTGGCGCAGGGGCAGACGCAGGCGGCGACGGCGCTGGTGGGGGTATATCGGGCGTTGGCGGGCGGCTGGAACTGACCGGCATCACGCGCTGCGAAGCCGGCCTGCAACATCGTAAGTTTTGCAGGCCGACGCACCGCCAACACGTGGCTCTATACGAGGGTTCGCCAAGCGTGCGCGCCGAATCGACTCAGTGCCCAAGCGCACGCTAGGAACGCCCCGTAGGCAACGAGCGGCGCACTTGAATGGTCTGGCGTGAAGTGCTGGGCGGCGATCGCTGGGGCCGCCACTAGAAGAAAGAACAGCGCCAACCACACGCAGAGCAAGAGAAACATCACGAGTGTTTCGATCGCGCGAAGTCCCGCAGTCTGGCGGCACATGAACAGCAGCAACCTGTTCTGGGTATCGGGCCGGATGCCGCGGAGCACGTCGTGATGCGAATTCATGGCAAAGCCGAAAACGAAGCCTACGATGCCGCCGGCAGCAGCGCCGGCAAAACCAACAAGAACGAGAGCTGCAATTCCCATGTGTGCTGCATCATCTCCCAGTTAACCAATGTCGGCTTTGCAGAGTACGGCTCAGGATCAACAATCCTCTTGCTCAATTCACGTCAGCGTGCAATCGACGCCGCCAACCGCTCCCACAGCGCCTCCGGCAGATCATGCCCCATGCCCTCGATCACTTCGAGCGTCGAGCCTTTGATCTTCGAGTGCAGATCGTGCGCCGACGCCACCGGCACCAGCCGGTCCATCGCGCCGTGGACGATGTGCGTCGGCGCGGTGATGCGGGCGAGCAGCGGCGAGCGATCGCCATCGGCCGCCACCGCGATCAACTGCCGCGCGACGCCGGCTGGCCGGTAGGCTCGCTGCACCGATGCGCGCAGGCGCGTGCGGAACGCTTCGCGGCCCTGTTCACCGGCAGGCCGGTAGGCCGGGCCGCCGATGACGGTGAACACGCGTTCGAGCCGATCGACCACCGCCTCCAGGTTCTTCGGATCGAGGTCACGGCGGTCGAGCATCGCCGCCCTCGCCTTCGGGTCCAACACCAGGGTCAAGTCTCAAATTTGAACCCTCTCGTTGCTTCTTTCATTCAGCCACCCTGATCTCATCCAACAGATCAGGATGCCGATCAAGCACCCTGAGCAACTTGGCCCGGCGAGCACGTGGTGGTGCCGCGGATCATGTATTTCGGTGCCCTGCTCTGGCTGCGCCGCCTCGCCGAGCACAAGGG
>JANOEG010000352.1:0-7376 GCA_031413095.1 Burkholderiales bacterium
GAGTTTCCGCAATCGCCTGCCACAGAAGAAGCGCTGTTCCTGATGACGACCAGCTACCAGCAGCTCGGTCTGGATGTGCTGAGAAACGACGCGCAGCGCGTGCTGGAGAAGAACTTTCCGCAAAGCCGGTTTCTGAGTGGCGAAGCTGCGGCGCAGTCAAAGAAGTCCTGGTGGCAGTTCTGGTGATGCGCTAGTTGTGGCTCGCTGCCAGTTCAGCCAGCCAAGACAAGGCGTCTGACTCGACGTCAAGCCGCGACATCGGCGGCAAGGCAGCGATCAGGCGCTTGCCATAGGGCATGCGCGCGATCCGCGGGTCGCAGATCACGAGCAAGCCACGATCGGTTTCGCTGCGCACGAGGCGGCCGGCCCCCTGCTTCAGCGATACCGCTGCGTCGGCAACAAAACACTCGTTGAACGGATTGCGGCCCTCGGCTTCGAGTTGCTTGACGCGCGCCTCGATCAGCGGATCGTTCGGCGGCGGAAACGGCAGCTTGTCGATCAACACGCATTGCAGTGCGTCGCCGGGCACATCGATGCCTTCCCAGAACGTCTGCGAGCCAACGAGCACGGCAGCAGGCGCAGCGAGAAAGCGCTGCAGCAGCGCGCGCTTCGGCCCGCTGCCCTGCACGAGCACTTCGACCTGCGTCGCGCCAGCAGCATCAAGCCCGGAGCGCAAGGTATCGGCCACCAGCGGCAGCGCGCGCAGCGTGGTCGTGAGCACGAAGGTTCGGCCGTTCAAGGCCGCGGCGCAGCGCGCAGCGAGTTCGGCAACAGCGCTGGCATGTCCAGCTTCATTCGGTTTTGGAAAGCGTGGAGGCACATACAGCCGCGCGTTGTTCGCGTAGTCGAACGGGCTGCCCACACGCAACTTGCGCGCGTCTTCCAGCGCGGCCGAGCGCGTGAACCAGGTCAGCGCCTCGTCATCGCCGAGCGTCGCGGAGGTGAAGACCCAGGTCTTCGGCGCCTTCGCGCGCTGCGCGGTGATGACCTCGCGGATGTCGAGCGGCGATTCGATCAGGCGCACGGCGTGCGTTGACAAGTCGACCCATCTCACGCGATCGGCCGCACCGTCCTGCGCAAAGACCTGCGCTGCCGTGGCCAGCGCCGCCGCGCGCTCGGCGAGTCGGCCGAGATCGGGGCCGACATCGATCGCCGCTTGCAAGGCTTCGTGCGCTGCGCTTGCGGTCTGCGCCAACGACGCCAGCGCTTCTTCGAACGCCGGCTGCCCTGCACGCTCGCTCCAGCGCAGCTTGAGCGCCGCGCGAACCTCACGAAGAGGTCCGGCCGCGGCCAGACGAAGCTCACGGGCATCGCGCTCGATCGCACCGGCCAGCGCTGCCCAGTCCGCCAGCCCGCGCGCTTGCCCCAGGCCAACCGCAAGGAGGTCGCGCGCAAAGTCGATCAGCTGCGAACTGCCGAGCGTGAGACCGAGGAACTGCACGCCGGCATCGGCCAGTTGGTGGGCCTCGTCGAACACCACCGCCTCGACGCTCGGCAACAGCTCGGCCATGCCGCTGTCGCGAACCGCGAGGTCGGCAAAAAACAGATGGTGGTTGATGACGACGAGATCGGCGGCCATCGCCTCGCGGCGCGCCTTCACAACGTGGCAGGCGGCAAACTGAGGACAGTCGCTGCCCAGGCAGTTCTCGCGCGTCGATGTCACGAACGGGATCACGGCAGAGCGCTCATCGAGACCGTCGATCTCGGCGAGATCGCCGCTTTTCGACGACGGCGCCCAGGCTTCGATGCGCGACAGCGCCCGCATCGCGAAACGGTCCGGCAGTTCGAAGCCCTGACGCGCCTGCTGCAGCCGGTGCAGACAGAGATAGCTCGACCGGCCCTTGAGCAGCGCCACACGCAGCGGCACGCCGAGTGCATCGATCAGCCGCGGCAGATCGCGCAGGAAGAGTTGGTCTTGCAGACTTTTTGTGGCGGTGGACACCAGGGCGCGCTTGCCCGAGAGCAGCAGCGGTACGAGGTACGCAAAAGTCTTACCGACGCCCGTGCCCGCCTCAGCCACCAGCGCCTCGCTGTCCTCGATGGCCGCGACCACGGCTTGCGCGAAACGTTGCTGAACCTCGCGTTCCGTGTAGTTCGCGTCAGCGGCTGCGAGCGCGCCGCCGCTGCCGAAGGCTTGCGCAACCGCTTCGGCCAGGGAAGTCGGCAATGCAGTCACGCAGGCTCTGGAGGATCGGTCAGCACTTCCAGCTTCGAAATCTGATCGCGCAGCAGCAACCGGCGTTTCTTCAGCCGGCGCAGCGCCAGGTCATCGAGCGGCATCTGTTCCGATGCACGGTCGATCAGGCTGTCGAGATCGGCATGCTCGATGCGCAGCTCAATCAGGCGCCGCTGGGGCGAGTGCAGGTTTTGATCCATCGTGTGTTGCTGCCGAGTGTAGGCGTGCGGCACGAGTTCACATCTGGGCACCATCGCCCGTGGAGTGCGAGGGTCCTTCCCGTATATTCGCCGGATGTCCTCGCCCGCCACGTTGCAAGCCGCCTACCGCCTGAATGGCGCCACCGGCATGCATCGGGGCGACCGTCAGTACCAGCAAGACCAGGTCGAGTTGATTGCTCACACGCGCGTTCCCGGTTGTGCGCTGGCCGTGTTGGCCGACGGCATGGGCGGCAAGAGCGGTGGCCGCAAGGCGGCCGACCAGGTGGTCATGGTGGCGCGACAGCTTTACGAGCGACACGTGCCGGAAAAAGACGATGCGCCGGACCTGCTTCGCCAGGTGGTGCAGGAATCGCATCTGATGATCAAGCTGACCGCGATGACGGCCGAGGAAGAGCCGCACAGCACGATCGCTGCCTTCATCGTCGGACCCAACCGGCGCTGCGATGTCGTGCATGCCGGCGACTCGCGGATCTATCACTTTCGTGGCTCGGAAATGGTCAGCCGCACGATCGATCACTCCTATGTGCAACGGTTGATCGACGAAGGCCAGATCACCGAGGAAGAGGCCAACACGCATCCGCAGTCGAACCTGCTGACCGGCTGCCTGGGCACGCATGCCGATCCGCCACTGGCGGTGCGCGAACTGGGCACGCTCGAAGTTGGCGACTCGGTGCTGGCCTGCAGCGACGGCCTCTGGCATTACTTCACGCCGCGCGAGATTGGTGCCATCGTGCACACGCTGCCGGCGCGCGAGGCCAGCGAGATGCTCGTCTCGAAGGCGCGTCAGCGCGCCCGCGGCGGTGGCGACAACCTGTCGCTGGCCCTGGTGCGCGTCGACACACTCGAAAACCTGCCGCGCCGCTGACCAAGCGGCCCAGCTCGGCGCAGATCAACGCACGGCGGCCGACGCAGCACCTGTTGCTGGAATGGGCAACGCTGGTGCTGGTGGGCGCTTGGCGTCTCGCTCCCGAACGCGTTGTTCGACAGCGGCACGTTGCGCGGCAACCTTTTGAGCACGTTCCTTGGACGCTGCAGCGCGGCGCTCCGCAGCATGCTTTTCGCTGGCCGCCAAAGCCGAGCGGCCTCGACGCGCATCGGGCTGCGCGGCCGAACCGGACTCAGCGGCCGGCCCTCGCGGCAATGGCACTGCAGCCCCAGGCTGAATCGGGGATGCGGGCGGCGGCGAGCGTGATTCATCAGCTTTCGCTGTCGCGTCCTGGCGCTCACGAATGCGGGTTTGACGATCCGACGCGCGTCGTTTTCGCTGTGCGTCGTCGAGAAGAGCCCGCTGATGATCGAGCTGCTGAGTTGCCGCGCGGCGCTCGGCACGGACATTCGCCAAGCACGAGGAGACGACAAAGCGCTCGGTGCACGCCGCCTCTGCAGACCGCGCACGCGCATCGGCTTCGACCTGCTCGCGCTCGATGCGTCGGCGCTGCACGACATCGTCATCGGCAGCGTTTACGGCAAATGCTGCCGCCAACAGCCCCACCAGCACAAACCTAGGTGAGCGAGGTGTCGACATCGCGCCGCTCCAGGGCCAGGAACTCGGTCGATTGCATTTCCATCAAGCGCGATACGGTGCGCGGAAACTCATGCGCAAGCGGTCCTTCTGGGTACAGCATCTCCGGGGGCACCTCGGCCGAGACGATGAGCTTGACGCGCCGGTCGTACAGGACATCAATCAGCCAAGTGAAGCGCCGCGCTTCGCTGGCCATGCGCGGCGGCATCTGCGGCACGTTCGACAGGATCAGTGTATGGAAGCGGCTGGCGATCTCGAGGTAGTCGTTCTGCGATCGCGGACCACCGCACAGCCACTTGAAGTCGAACCAGACCACGCCACCGGCCTTGCGGCGTGAAGTGATCTCGCGCTGCTCTATATAGAGGACCGGGTTTTCGTCGCGCGCTTCGGCAATTTCGTCGAAGGCCTTGGTGAGCGCAGCTTCGGATTCGGCGCCGAGCGGGCAGTGGTAGCGCTTCACATGCTGCATCGTGCGGCTTCGATAGTCGGTGCCAGCGTCGACATTGATGACTTCGAGCTTGTCTTTGAGCAACGCAATCGCCGGCAGGATGCGGTCGCGGTGCAGGCCGTTCGGGTACAGGCCGTCTGGATGGAAGTTGGACGTGGTGACGATCGACACACGGTTGGCGAACAGCGCTTCGAGCAGCCGATGCAGGATCATGGCGTCGGTCACGTCCGAGACGTGGAACTCGTCGAAGCAGATCAGCCGAAAGCGCCGCGCGATGCGCGCACCGAGCTCTTGCAGCGGGTTCGGTGTGCCTTTCAGATCCTGTAGCTCGCGATGCACCTCGCGCATGAACTCGTGGAAGTGCAGCCGCGTCTTGCGCGTCAAAGGCACCGACTGGAAGAAGCAGTCCATCAGGAAGCTCTTGCCTCGGCCAACCCCGCCCCACATGTAAACGCCGCGCGGGATCGGCGGGCGCAGCAGCAGCTTGGTCACGGCGTTGCTACGCCGCGCCTTGTAGTCGATCCATTCGATCTCGCAGCGCGAGAGCGCATCGATCGCCCGCAGCTGCGCGTCGTCGCTCGCGTAGCCGCGCTCTTTCAGCGTCGCTTCGTAGAGCGCTCGAACAGCCACGCTAGAAGTTCAAGGTGCGCTTGTCCACGGCCAGCGCGGCTTCCTTCGTCGCTTCGCTCAGCGACGGGTGCGCGTGGCAGATGCGTGCCAGGTCTTCGCTACTGGCCTTGAACTCCATTGCGACGACGCACTCGGCGATCAGCTCCGAAGCCATCGGTCCGATGATGTGCACGCCGAGGATTTCGTCGGTTTTGGCGTCGGCGAGCATCTTCACCATGCCGGTCGTGTCCCCCAACGCACGCGCGCGGCCGTTGGCCATGAAGGGGAAGACGCCGGCCTTGTAGGCAGCACCGCGGGCCTTCAATTGCTGCTCAGTTTCGCCAACCCAGGCGATCTCGGGGCTGGTGTAGATCACCCACGGAACGGTGTTGAAGTTGACGTGGCCATGCTGCCCGGCGATGCGTTCGGCCACAGCGACACCCTCTTCTTCGGCCTTGTGGGCGAGCATCGGGCCACGCACCACATCGCCGACCGCCCAGACGTTGGCAAGGTTGGTCCGGCAGTCATCGTCAACGACGATCGCGCCACGCGGATCGAGCATCAGGCCGACGCCTTCGGCATTGAGGCCGACGATGTTCGGCACGCGGCCGATCGAGACGATCAAGCGCTCGACATCGAGCTTCGCAGCCTCGCCTTTGGCGTTCGTGTAGGCCACTGTCACACCGTTCTTGCCGTTCTTGACCTCCCCGACTTTCACACCGAGTTCGATCTTCAAGCCCTGCTTCGTGAAGGCCTTGTGCGCCTCCTTGGCAATCTGCTCATCGATTGCGCCAAGGAAAGTCGGCAGCGCTTCGAGCACCACGACTTCGGCGCCGAGGCGGCGCCACACCGAGCCCATCTCCAGGCCGATCACGCCCGAGCCGATCAGGCCGAGCTTCTTCGGCACCGACGGAATGCGCAGAGCGCCGTCGTTGGAGAGGATGCGGTCTTCGTCGAACGGCGCGCCGGGCAACGCCCGCGCGCTGGAACCGGTGGCGACGATGATGTGCTTGCCGACGATCTGCTCATCGCCGGCCTTGATCTCCCAACCGTCGGCAGCTGCCTTAACGAACGAGCCGCGGCCGTGGAAGAAGGTCACCTTGTTCTTCTTGAACAGGTAGAGGATGCCGTCGTTGTTCTGTTTGACGACCGTGTCCTTGCGGCCGAGCATCTTCTTGACGTCGATGCTCAGGTCCTTCAGGCCGATGCCATGGTCGCCGAACGCATGCCCCGCATGCTCGAAGTGCTCGCTCGATTGCAGCAGCGCTTTCGACGGGATGCAGCCGACGTTGGTGCAGGTGCCACCTGGCGCCGGGCCACCCTTGTCGTTCTTCCACTCGTCGATGCACGCCGTGTTGAAACCAAGCTGCGCGGCGCGGATGGCGGCGATGTAGCCGCCAGGACCGCCGCCGATGACGACGACGTCGAATTGCTTTGCCATCGTCGCGTCCTCAGATGTCGAACAGCAGACGCGCCGGATCTTCCAGCGCTTCTTTCATCGCCACCAGCCCGAGCACGGCTTCGCGGCCGTCGATGATGCGGTGGTCGTAGCTCATCGCCAGGTAGTTGATCGGGCGCACGACGACGACGCCGTTCTCCACCACCGCCCGGTCCTTGGTCGCGTGCACGCCCAGGATCGCGCTCTGCGGCGGGTTGATGATCGGCGTCGACAGCATGGAGCCGAAGACGCCGCCGTTCGAAATCGAGAACGTGCCGCCGGACAGGTCTTCCATCGACAGCTTGCCCTCGCCGGCCTTCTTGCCGTACTCGGCGATCTTCTTCTCTACGTCGGAAAAGCTCATCTGGTCGGCGTTGCGCAGGATCGGCACGACCAGGCCGCGCGGCGAGCCGACGGCGATGCCGATGTCGAAGTAGCCGTGATAGACGATGTCGTTGCCATCGACGCTGGCGTTCAACACCGGGTACTTCTTCAGCGCATGCACCGCCGCCTTGACGAAGAAGCTCATGAAGCCGAGCTTGGTGCCGTGCTCCTTTTCGAACTTCTCCTGGAAGCGCTTGCGCATCTCCATCACCGGCGCCATGTTGACTTCGTTGAACGTCGTCAGGATGGCGTTGGTGGCTTGCGACTGCAGCAACCGCTCTGCAACTCGGGCCCGCAGGCGTGACATCGGAACACGCTGTTCGGGGCGATCGCCCAGGTTCATCGCGGGAGCAGGCACGGCCGGCAACGGCTTCGCCACCGCAGGCGCGACGGGCACGGCTTTGGGTGCGGCCACCGGTGGCGTGGCGATGGCACCCAGCACATCGCCTTTGGTCACACGGCCATCGCGGCCGGTGCCAGCCACAGAACCCGCAGCGAGGTTGTTGTCCGCCATCAGCTTCGCAGCCGCTGGCATCGCCACGTTGCCCTTCGACACCGGCGCGGGAGCCGTCGCGGCA
>JANOEG010000353.1:0-9821 GCA_031413095.1 Burkholderiales bacterium
GGTCGGCCATCACGAAGCCGTTGGGCGACGCGAAGGGCAGCGTCACGGCGCGCTCGATCTGGCGCTGCACCAGTGGGCTGCCGCTCATCTCGGCGAGCAGCGTGTGCAGACGGCCGTTGTGCTCGGCATAGGCCGCAAAGGTGCTGTCGCTCAGCTTGGGTGGCGCCAGCAGGGTGTCGATCTGCGCCAGGCACTCGCGCACCTCGGCCATCAGCGCTGCGGGCACGCCGCGTTCGGCGGCCAGGCGCGCGGCCAGGCCCTCGAGCGTGCCGCGCAGCTCGATGGCGTCGTGGATGTCGTCGTCGCTGAAGGCGCGGACGACGAAACCGCCGCCGGGCAAGGGCTCAAGCAGGCCTTCCTCCTGCAGCCGCACGAGCGCGGTGCGGATCGGCGTGCGCGACATCTGCAGTCGTTCGACCATCGCCAGCTCGGTGATGCGCTCGCCTGCCGGCAACTCGCCGCCGACGATCAGCTCACGCAGATGCAATTGCGCGCGCATCGACTGCGAGGACGTGCCGGCAGCCTCGTCGTTGGCGGGCTTGCGCATGGCCGTCGCTCAGCCGCCCGAGGCAATCGGCCGCAGCGGGATCACTGGGCGACCCTGTGCTTCGGCAGCGACCAGGCCGTCGATCAGCTTGCGCGCCCACAGCGAGCCGGCGTCGATGTTGAGGTTGTTGAAGGCGCGGTCCGGGCGTGCATCCATTGCACGCTGCTGTGCTTCGAGGATCAACTCGTCCTCGCGGAAGATGCGCGCCACGCCCTCACGCGTTTCGTGCGTGAGACGCTGGTCGTCGAGCAGGTAGTTGCGCGCGAAGGCCCAGAAGTAATGGCAACTGGTGGCCGTTTCGGGCGTGATGGTGTTGAGCACGTAGCCATTGACGCCACGGCTGCGGTCGCTCGGACGCTCACCCAGGGGTCGCGCGCCAGTGCCGGCTTCCGCCACGCCGACGTCGATGGCGATCGTGCACGGCCCCTCGAAGCGGATGATCTGCCAGCGGTCGACCGGCCCGCTGTAGCTGCGCACACGCTGCATCTGCCCGGCCCAGAACGGAGGCGCCTCGATGTTCTCCATCCAGCGCGTGACGGTGGCGCTGCGGTCGCCATGCGTGGCCACGAAGGGCGCCTCGGCCAGGGCTTGCTGGCCGATCGACGAGCCATGCACGAAGGCCTCGTGCGTCAGGTCCATCAGGTTGTCGAGCACCAGCCGGTAGTCGCACTGGACGTGGATCATCTTGCCGTCGCCGGCCCACGCCGGATCGTCATTCCAGTGCAGGTCGGGCACGGTGGCAGGGTCGGCCAAGGATGGATCGCCGGGCCAGACCCAGACGAAGCGGTGCTTCTCGATCACCGGGTAGGCGCGCACGCAGGCCGACGGGTTGAGGGTCTCCTGCGAAGGCATGTGAGTGCAGAGCCCATCGCTGTTGTATACAAGTCCGTGGTAGCCACAGACCAGCTCGTCGCCTTGCAGGTAGCCTTTGGAGAGTGGCAACAGGCGATGCCAGCAGGCGTCCTCGAGCACCACGGCGCGGCCATCGGCCCTGCGGTACATCACCAGAGCCTGCTCGCAGACCGTGCGTGCGAGCAGGCTGCGGCCGAGTTCGACGTCGTACGCGGCGGCGTACCAGGCGTTGAGCGGGAAGGGGCGGTTCACCAGCTCAGTGTATACAGCCGGTATGCCGAATGGTGCTGAGGTGCCTAGGGGTTTTCTCGGCCGGCCGGCAGGCGGACGACGCCGCTGGCCAGTGCGGTCCCGGCCAGGATGACCAGGCCACCCAACAGCATGGCCAACGTCAGCGCTTCGCCAAGAAAGAGCGCGCCCCACAGCACGCCGAACAAAGGAATCAGAAAGGTCACGGTGATCGCCCGCGCTGCGCCCAGGCGCGCGATGAGACGGAAGTACAGGATGTAGGCGACGCCGGTGCACAGCAGGGCCAACGCGGACAGACTCAGCCACGCCGCACCGCTCGGCATCGCGGCGGGCCACAGCCACGCGGCTGGCAGCGCGAGTGCGAGCGCGGCAAAGAGCTGGCTTCCCGTGGCCACCGCGAGCGGTGCCACGCCGGTCAACTTGCGCTTGGTGTAGTTGGCCGCGAAGCCGTAGCACAGCGTGGCCAGCAGACAGGCGCCGATCGCCGTCGCCGCACTCAAGCCGTGGTCGCCCGCCTTGAAGCTGGCCTTGTCCCAGGCCAGACCGGCGACGCCGGCAAAACCGATCGCCAGGCCGAGCAGCCGGTCACGCGTCGGCCGATCGCCGAGCCACAGCCACGCCACCAGCGCACCCCACAACGGCGCGGTGGCGTTCAGGATTGACGATAGGCCGGCGTTGATGGCCAGCGCGGCGAGCGAAAACAGCGCAAAGGGCAGGGCCGAGTTCATGACGCCGACGACGGCGATCGGCTGCCAGTGCGCACGCAGTGCGCCGATCTGCTTTCGAGCGGCGAGCAGCGGTAACAGGAACAGCGTTGCACCGGCCACGCGCAGCGCCGACAAGGCCACCGGCCCGAACTCGATGGCGCCCAGGCGCATGAACAGGAACGACGCTCCCCACAGTGCGGCGAGCAGCACCAACTCGCCGAAATCGCGTCGCTTCACGTCAGCAGCACCCCTTCGTGCTGCAAGAGCTTTTCCTTGCGCGGCAGGCCGCCCGCATATCCCGTGTGCGAACCGTTCGCGCCGATCACGCGGTGGCACGGCACGAGGATCGACACCGGGTTGCGGCCGACGGCTGTGCCGGTGGCGCGCGGTACCGCGCCGATGCCCGTCTTCGCCACTTGCGCGGCGATCTCACCGTAGGTCCTGGTGCGGCCAAACGGAATGCCGAGCAGCGCTTTCCACACCGCGCGCTGGAACGGCGTGCCGTGCAGGTCGAGCGTGACATCACGTGGCGACGGATCGCTGCCCGCCCAGTAGGTGTCGAGCCACCGTTGCATGGCGACGATGTGCGGATTGGCCGCATCGACTGGCGCATCGAGATAGCCGGGGTGATGCTTCTGCGCATCGAACCACAGGCCGGCGAGGCCTTTGTTCGTCGTCAGTGCGGTCAGCGGCCCGATCGGCGAGTCGATCGTGGCCTGTGCCACCAGCGGCACGCCGTCGAAGGCTTGTCGGATCGTCGTCATCGAGCTCTTGGTCGCTTGTGTCGTCATCATCATGTTCCGGTCTCCAGGGATTGCCACAGCCGCATCACCGCGTACGAGCGCCACGGCCGCCAGGCTTCGCTCTGCACAGCGACAGCCTTGGCGTCGCGCGTGCCGAGCGCATTGAGCACACCGATGTCGGTGGCGGGAAACGCGTCGGGCCAGGCCAGCGCGCGCATCGAAATCAACTGCACGGTCCACTCGCCGATGCCAGGCAGCTCACGCAAAGCATCCTGCGTCGTTTGCAGCGGCGCGCCGCGGTGCAAGGCAATGCGGCTGGCCTGGACCTCGCGCGCCAGCGCCTGCAGCGCGCCGACGCGCTGGCGAACGATGCCGAGCGTGCCGATGGCTTCCGCGCTCGCTTCAGCGATCGTGGCTGCATCGGGAAAGCAGCGTGTGAGATCGGCGTGCGACGTCTCAATGACCGTCCCGAAGCGCTCGACGAGGCGCGACACCAGCGTGCGTGCTGCGGCCACGGTGACCTGCTGGCCGAGAATGACGCGCACCGCGGACTCGAAGCCATCCATGCCATTGGGTACACGGAGCCCTGCAACGACAGGGCCAGGAACTGCGGCCAACGCAGGATCGATCAACGAAGGATCGGCATCCAGATCGAGCGCTTGCCTTACGCGTTCGAGCACCGTGCCGAGCGCAGGCAGCAGCGACGCCGACACCTGCAGCTCGAACTCGTGGCGCGCGGAAACGAAGCGGCCCGCAATCCATCCGGCGAGACGCTCGCCGCGATGCATCAGCGTTAGCGTGCGCCGCAGCGACAACGTGGCAGCGTCGACCGCTTCGATGCCTTTGACAGCCCTGGCCGCAATGAACGAGAGCACACCGTCGATGTCGTACGGCGGCCGGTAGGCCAGCCGCAGCACGAGCACGCCGCGCGGCAGGAAGTCGCGCTGCTTGCGCAACGCGGTCGGGCTCATGCGGTAGCTCGCACTGAACGCATCGTTGAAGCGGCGCAGGCTCGCGAAGCCACTGGCGAGGGCAACCTCGGTCACCGCCAGCGGCGTGTCCGTCAGCAAGCGCTTGGCCAGCAGCAGGCGCTGCGTCGTCAGGTAGTCGATCGGCGAGACGCCATGCGCAGCGGAAAAAATTCGCCGCAGGTGGCGGTCGGTGACGCCGAGCCTTTGCGCAACGGCGGGCAGATAGAGATCGTCACCCGCGCGCGCTGCTTCGTCGATCATGCGCGCCGCGTGTTGCGCCAGCACCTGCGGTGAATCGACCAGCGATAGCCCCGGCGCCAGCTCCGGCCGGCAACGCAGACAGGGCCGGAATCCCGCTGACTCCGCACTCGGTGCGTTGTGGAAGAAGCGGCAATTGCGCTGCATCGGCGTGCGCACGCGGCAGACCGGGCGGCAGTAGATGCCGGTGGAGGTGACGCCGACGAACAGCCGGCCGTCATAGCGCGCGTCGTGCGCTTGCAGCGCGCGATACGCTGCTTGCGGGTCGATGGCGGAGGTGTTGTCTGTCGTCACGGTGCGGCCATGATAGGCCGCACGCTGCTGCAGACTCGCCGTTTTCGGACCTGTGCTTCCTGGCCCGAATCAGCGCTGCCGCTGCGTGACGATCTTCAGAGTGCGCTGCGCGTCACGGTGACGCGCACGGGCTCGCCCTGCAGCAGCGGCTTGCCGTCGGCGGCCAGCAGCGCCGGCTGCAGCTCAACCTCACCGCGCGGCAGGTCGAGCACGGCCTCGGTGCGGCCGTCGCTCCAGACATGGCGTGCGACCGTCTTGCCGCCTTGAACGACGGTGACCGCGAAGTGACCCGTGTCCTTGACCGCCTTGTCGGCAGGCGCGATGCCGAAGCCCGATGCGCCTAGGCTCAGGCGCATCGGACTCACCAGCTGTTCGCCGTCACGGACATTCTTTGTATAGACCTCTTTGGCAGCCGCGCGCGGTGTCGTCATCGCGTCCGGGTACCAGGACGCGCAGGTGGCCGCGAAATCGCGCTCGTCGATGCGCGGCGCCGCGCCGCCGCGCTTGGCCACGACGTTGACTGTGATCTCCGGGCTGAAGACGAAGTGCGGCCGGTGCTCGTGGTCGGCGAACAGCAGGCGCAGTGTGTGTTTGCCCGGCGGCAGGTCGAGCGTGGTGGAGGTCTGGCCCTTGCCAAAGTGGCGGTGCGAGTCGTCGAAGGGAATCTTATCGCGGTGGTTGGCCGGCAGCGCCTTGTTGACCAGGATGTGGTGATGCCCCGCCTTGTCGTGTGCGTTGCCCGCGGGCACGACGCCCATGCCACGAATCCCGAACTCAACCCAGAACGGTGAACGCACTGCGTAGCCGTTCTTGATGTTGGAAAAGCTCACTGCCACCGGATCGCGCAGATCCACCGCGGTGCGATCTGCGGTGGTGCTCTGCCAGCAGCGCCGTTGCAACGCGTCGTCATTGGCCCCTTGGGCCGACACCGCGGCGGGAACCAGATGGGCTGCGCACAGCGCAAGCCGCTGAACCTGTTGTCGAAAATCCATACAGCTCTCTTTTGTTGTTTGAGGATCGGGCTACGCCACATTCTTTAGGAAGGGCCCGACGCCGCGCTGACGGCGCTGTCGGCCGTGCGTGCAATCGTTCACGCGACGCTCACTGCCATTGCTTGTCTTGCCTTGAACATCACGCGGTGTCAGCCGATCCGCGCGTTCTGTGGGCCGGCTTGTACAGTGGCTTCCTGTTGCAAGGAGCACTGCATGGGATCGCTACGTGAACGTTTTGGCCGGCCGCTGCGCCTGGGTGTGATTGGTGGTGGACCTGACTCGTGGATCGGGCGCATGCACCGTGGCGCGGCAGAGTTCGACGGCTGGTGGCGCGTCTCGGCCGGTGTTTTTTCCAGCCACCCGGAACGTTCACGCGCGGCTGGCCCGCTGTTCGGCGTCGATGCGGCGCGCAGCTATGGCACGGTGGACGAGATGCTCGCCACCGAAGCGCAGCGCGCCGACGGCATCGATGCGGTGGCCATCATGACGCCCAACGACACGCACTACCGGTACGCCGCCGCGGCGCTCGATGCCAACCTGGACGTGGTTTGCGACAAGCCGATCACCGAGACGCATGCGCAGGCGCTGGATCTGGTGGCGCGCGTGAAGCGCTCGCAGCGCCTGTTCGCCATCGCCCATGGTTACTCGGCCTATCCGATGATGCGCCACGCGCGACAGCTCGTGCAGGATGGTGCGATCGGAGCCGTGCGCCTGGTGCAGGTGGAGTACATCCAGAGCGGCCTGGCGACGCGGCTCGAGGACGGCCCGCAGACCAACCGCACGCGCTGGGTGCTCGATGCCGCGCGCAGCGGCCAGGCGCTGGTGATGAGTGCCATCGGCTGCCACGCGCAGCATCTGGCGAGCTTCGTCTCGGGCCTTTCGGTGGCGCGCGTGGCGGCCGACGTCGGCACGCTCATGCCCGGGCGCAAGGTGATCGACCATGTGTCGGCGCTGCTCGAATTCGGCAACGGCGCGCGCGGCACGTTCACGGCGACGCAGGCTGCAGCCGGCGCCGAGAACGACATCCGGCTGCGGGTTTACGGTGAAAAGGGCATGCTCGACTGGTGTCATCGGCAGCCGGGTTACCTGCAACTGGCGCTGCAAGGCGAGCCCGCGCGCGTGATCGGTCGCGGCGATGTCTATCTGTCGCCGGAAGTGATTGCAGCGGGGCGCACGCCGCGTGGGCATCCCGAAGGCTTGCGGGAGGCGTTTGCGAACGTTTACGCTGAACTGGCCCAGGAGCGCATGGCGCTGTCGCTCGGCGAGGCGGTCGTGCCGCAGCCTTACCCGCGCATCGAGGACGGCGCGCACACGATGGCCTTCATCGAGGCCTGCCTGGCGTCGCAGGAGAAGGGGACTTGGCTTGACGTCGCTGCGTGACAGCGATGAGTCTCAGCCGATCAGCGGCACGCCCAGTGCAGCCAAGGTGCCAGCCGCCAGCGTCCCCGTGGGGCGAATGCCTTTCAAGGTCTGGAAGTAGCGCACGGCCTTCGCTGACGCCGGGCTCATGATGCCGTCGATCGGCCCGTCGTACAGACGCAGGATGCTGAGCTGGAGCTGGGCCTGCATGACCTGAAGCCGGATTCGCTCAGTCTCCGTGAGCAGGGGGCCAGTCGTGTGCGCGGTGTGCCGTGTCGCCACGCTGGGCAGCGTCGGCACGGTGCGTGAGGTCACCACGGTGGTGGATGTGCTGCGCAGCAGGCTAACCGTGCGCGACCGTCGCGGTCTCAGCGGCAACATCTCTTCGTGGGGTGCGGCGTACGCGACCAACGGCAATTGACGTGTCGGCGCAGCGCCAACGTCCTCGCCGTCCGAAGCCTGGGGCGAGGCCAGGACACCTTCGCGCGCAAGCTCAGGCTCGACGGGCAGCGCCTGCGCTGGCGTGGATGTCTGCGCTGTGGAAGCCTGCGCTTCGCTTCGCGGCGGTGCCACGTCGGCACGTCCGCCGATGAACGATGTGATGCTGTGGAAGAGGTTGGCCATGGCCTGTGTGCCGAACAGCCGAATTCTCGGCGTCTTGTCTTGCCGCGTAGTCCACTCAAGTGCGGGGGCGGGCTTGCGAGGAGCCTAGGCCAAAGCCCTCTCGATTTCGGCGAACGTCGTCGCGATCGGCGTGATGTCGATCGCGTGGCCGGTCTGGCGCTCGATCTGCGAGCGCGAGACGACGCCGCGCACGCGCGGCTGCGGCGCTGGCGCATCGCCGGCTTCGACAACGAGCAGGTGGTTGCGGCCAAAGCGCTTCAACGTGGCGACAAGATCGCCCACCGATGCGGTGCGCATCGCCGCAAAGGGGATCGCGTCGAGCCGCGACAGTTCGGTCATCACGTCGGCCACCGTCAATTCGTCCTAGCGCAGGCCGCGTTCGTGCACGAGGCGCATCTGGCGGTCGCCGTGCAGGTCAGTGGTCGTCACCAAGCCCTCGACCTGTGGCATTTCGCTGACGACGAACAGCATGCGCACACCGAGGTAGATCATGGCCTGCTCGGCCTGCCGCAGTTGCGTCCTGGGGTGCACGGTGGCGGCCTTGACGCGCGACAGGTCGGTCACCACCGAGACTGCCGGTGAGTCGAGCGTCACCGCCTGCGTCTGCCAAGGCTCGGCCTGAGCGATCGAAGTACCGGCTTGGAGGCGAAACGTGGGCAGTACGGCATTGCGGTTCACGGCGAAAACTCCTCGGCGTGCGGCGTGGCGTGTGCCCCGCTTGCCACCGAACTTACGCCGAATTCGCCAGGTTGAACAGGCCCCCGCTGGCTGCTACATTGCCTTGAATAAATGCATGTACGCCCGGCTCACCCGCAGTTCGCGCTCAACGCCCTTCATGTGTACGAACAAACGGCTGGCTTCGTCCCGGCGCGCACCGGCAAGATGTTCGACATTGATGATCGTCGAGCGGTGCACTTGCCAGAACTGATCGCTGTTTAGCTGCGCCATCAACAGGGCGATCGGCGTGCGGATCAAGTGTTCAGCGCCGGCCGTCGTGCGCACGACCGTGTACTTCTCGTCGGACTCGAAGAACAGCACGTCGCGCACGTCGATCTGATGCGTTACCTCACCGACGCTGGCACGGATCCAGCGCAGCGGCTGTGCCGTGGTCTGCGCGTGCGGCAACAGGCGCTGCAAGGCCGCGGCGAGCGCTGCATCGACGGGCCGTTCTTTGCTTGCGAGCTCGGCCTCAAGCTTGGCGATCGTTCGCCCCAGGCGCTCGGCCTTGACCGGTTTCAACAAGTAGTCGAGCGCCGACTGCTCGAAAGCCTGCACGGCATACTCATCGAAGGCCGTAACGAAGACGACGCGTGTGTTGCCCTCGATGCCTTGCGCGACTTCAAGGCCGGTCAAGCCCGGCATCTGAATGTCGAGGAAGGCGACATCGGGGGTGTGCTCGGCGATGGCACGCGCTGCGTCGAGGCCATTGCGCGAAACGGCAATGACGTCGAGCGCCGGCCACAGATCCTGCAACCGCAGTTTCAGCGCCTGTGCGAGGTGCGGTTCGTCGTCTGCAATGAGGGCAGTGGGCTTGTTCATGCGGTCGCGGTTTCGAGGGGCAGTGCGAGCGTGGCCCGGGCTCCGGCGTCGGGCTGCAGAACGAGCGCGAGCGTGGCCTCGCTGCCCCAACGCGATTGCAGCCTGGAGCGAAGATTCGCCAAGGCCACGCCGTTGCCCGGCGTGCCGACGCGTCGCGCAGGCTGTTCACCCGCACCGAGGCCGTCGTCTATGACCTCGATGATGACGCGCTGCCCGTCGCGCCGAGCCGAGATGAGCACGCTGCCGCCATCGACCTTGCACTCGAGGCCGTGGTGAATCGCGTTCTCGACCAGTGGCTGAAGAAGCAGCGGCGGCAGCACCGCGTTGCGCAGCGCGGCGTCTTGCACGTCGATGCGATAAGTCAGACGCTCGCCCATACGCATCTGCATGAGGCTCAGGTAGGCCTCGGTCATTGCCAGCTCGTCGCCGAGCGTGCCGTCGCCGCTGCGCATCTTGCCCAACGAGGCGCGCAGGTAATCGATGAAGGTTTGGAGCATCTGCTTGGCACGCGGCGCGTCGGTGTCGATCAACGTCAGGACCGTGGCCAGTGTGTTGAACATGAAGTGCGGCTCCATTTGCCCTTGCAAAAGACGCAGCCGGGCCTCGGCCGCGCGCTTGTCGGCTTCGGTCTCGCGCGCCTTCGCATCGAAATGCATCGTGATCACCAGCGTGACGACGATCAACTT
>JANOEG010000354.1:0-2931 GCA_031413095.1 Burkholderiales bacterium
CCGGCGCCGACGGCGCGCTCTACATCTCGGACGACAACCAGGGCTTCGTTTACCGCGTGGCGGCGACGCAGACGGGAGCGGCGATTGCGCAGGCGCCGGCGCCACCGACAGGCACCTCATCCGGAGCCACGGCGCCGGCGCGGTTCCTCGCCTACTTCACGTGCGACAAGGACACACCCACGTCGGTGCCGGTGCCATGAGTTGACGTCCTAACCTTTACGGCGCCAGCTGCGTCCAAGGAGCATGCTGCTCCACGAGATCCGACTGGCGCTGCGGAACCTCGCCGGGCGACCGGCGTTTGCCCTGACGGCAGTCCTGCTCCTGGCGCTGGGCGCCGGCGCCAACGCCGCTGTGTTTGCCGTGGTCCGCGGCGTGCTGCTGCGGCCGCTGCCGTTTGCCGCGCCCGCACAGCTCGTGGCCGTGTGGCCGGACGAGTTCGTGTCCACCGCCGACGTGGACTTCTGGCGCGAGCGCGCGACCTCGCTGCAGGGGGTGGCCCACCTGGCGCCGGGATGGCTGATGGCGCTAACGGCCGACGGCGGGGAGCCACTCAAGGTCACCGGGGCCCGGGTGTCCGACAACCTGTTCGCGCTGCTCGGCGCGCCAGCCGCGCTCGGCCGCACCGTGACTGCGGGCGAGAACAGCCCGGGCCGCGAGCGCGTGGTGGTGCTGTCGGACGGGCTGTGGCGGCGGCGTTTCGCGGCGGATCCCGCGGTGCTCGGCCGCAGCGTGCTCGTGGACCAGGTGGCGCACCAGGTGATCGGGGTCATGCCACCCGACTTCGAGCTCTTCGGACGCACCGCCGACCTGTGGGTGCCGTTGTTGAATGCGCCCGGCACCTCGGCCAACACGACCACCTTCGCCTTGGCGATCGGACGGCTCCGACCGGGCCTGTCGGTGCAGACGGCCGCGGACGAGGTTGCGGCGCTCGCCCCGGCCATGCGCCGCGCGCTCGGCCGGTCTGACGATTGGGGCCGCACCCTGAGCGCGAGCGCGCTGCAAGACACGGTGACGGGTGGGGTGCGGCCTGCGCTCGAGCTGCTGCTGGCGGCCGTGGGTGTCATCCTTCTGATGGGCGCGGTGAACCTGGGTACCCTGGTGCTGGGCCGGTCGGTGGAACGTGCCCGCGAGCTCGCGGTGCGCACAGCCGTGGGCGCGTCGCGGCTTCAGCTCGTGCGACAGCTCCTGGTTGAGCAGGCTGTGCTGGCGACCGCCGGGTCACTGGCAGGACTCGCCCTGGCGTGGGCGGGCTTGCCGCTGCTGCTGTCGTTTGTGCCTCCCGAAGTGCCGCGGCAGGCCGAAGTGGCGCTCGACGGCGTGGTGCTGGCCACCGTGCTGGCGGCATCGGTGGCACTGGCCGTCCTGATGGCGGTCGTGCCGGCGCTGCTGGCCATGCGTCCCGGCGTGCAGCCGCTCTTGCGCCAGCAAGCCGGCACCGACAGCTCCGGACGCCAGCGCGTGCTCGGGGGACTGGTGAGCGCGCAGGTGGGGCTCACGCTCGTGCTCGGCATCGGGGCCGGACTGATGTTGCGTTCGGTGTGGAACCTTCAGCACGTCGACCCCGGCTTCGATCCGGCGGGCGTGCTGACCTTCCGCCTGCAGACCACCGCGAAGTACCGCGCGCTGACCACCGGCATGCCCTATATGCGCCAGGTCACCGCGCGCGTGCAGGCCTTGCCGCAGGTGACCGCCGTGGGGGCCATCGGGCACCTGCCGATGAGCGGCTACGCGTGGACGATCCCGGTGCATCGCGCTGACCAGCCGCCCGCCGCCGGCACATCAGCACGCCAGGTCGGGTGGCGGTTCATCTGGGGTGACTACCTCGAGGCGATGCGCATTCCCGTCATGGCCGGCCGGCGATTCACCGATGCCGACACCACCACGGCGGCCCCTGTCGCGATCGTGAACGAGACGCTCGCGCAGGCGTTCTTTGGCAGCGCGCGCGCGGCGATCGGTCAACGCCTGGTGCAGCAGGGCGGCAGCGGCCCCGGCAAGACCACGACGGAAATCGTGGGCGTCGTGGCCGACGTGCGCCACCACGGGCTGGACCAGCCGCCCGTGCCCGAGTTGTTCCGACCCCTGCTGCAGACGTTCATGTTCCCGATGCACTTCGTGGCCCGCACCACTGGCGACCCGGCGGCACTGGCCGCGCCGCTGCGGCGGGCGGCGTACGAGGTGGACGCGGCCGTGCCCGTGGCGGATCTGGAACCGCTGTCCACGCTGCTGGCCGGAACGCTCGCGCGTCCCAGGCTGCTCGCGCTGTTGCTCTCGGTGTTCGCGGCGGTGGGCGTGCTGCAGAGCGTGGTCGGGCTCTACGGCGTGGTCGCGGTGCGGGTGCGCCAGCGCGAGCGCGAGATCGGCATCCGCATGGCGCTCGGCGCGCGGCCGCGGGCCATGGCGCTCGACGTGGTGCGCCAGGGACTCGGCTATGCCGTCGCCGGCGTGCTCGTGGGCCTGCCGGCGGCCCTTGGGCTCTCGCGCTTCATGGAGAGCGTGGTGTTCGGCGTGACCACGCGCGACCCGCTGATCTACGGCGTGCTGCCGGTGCTGCTGGCGACCGTCACGATGCTGGCGTGCTACCTTCCGGCGCGACGCGCGGCCCGCGTGGATCCGGTGACCGCCATGAAGGCGTGACCGGCGCCGAGCGCGTCGCGACGGCAACCTGCGGAGCCGGTATCCTGTGCCCATGCCCAAGCGTCAGGCGTCTGGACTCGTGCGACGCGGACCGTTCGAGACGCCGCTCTTCCGTTACAAGGGCAAGGGCGCGTGGTTCTTCGCGATCATCCCGCGCGCGGTGGCGCCGGCGGCCACGCGGCCCTGGGGACGCACGCCGGTGACGGCCACGGTCGACGGCGAGACGTGGCACACCAGCCTCTGGCGAGACACCAAGTCGAATCGCTCGCTGCTCGCGGTGCCGAAAGCCCGCCGGGG
>JANOEG010000355.1:0-3648 GCA_031413095.1 Burkholderiales bacterium
GCGTGCTGGCCACCGACATGCTCAAACGAGTTGGCCTGGGCGAACGGCTGCGCCACTATCCCAAGGTTTTGTCGGGCGGCGAGCAACAACGGGTGGCATTGGCGCGCGCCTTCGTTGTGCAGCCTGCCGTGCTGCTGGCCGACGAGCCCACCGGCAGCCTCGACTTCGCCACCGGCGAGCGCGTGATGGAACTGATGTTCGACATGAACCGCGAGGCCGGCACGACGTTGGTGCTGGTGACGCACGATCGCGCGATTGCCGAGCGCTGCAAGCGGCAGATTCGGATCGAGGCTGGCAAGGTCGTTGTCGAATGAAATGGCTGGACGCTGCGGTCGAATACCTGCCTCGGTGGCTCGAACACCAGATGCGCGTCACCGAGCAGCCGGGCTGCGCGATTGCAGTCGCACAGAGAGGCAAGCTCGTCTTCGAAGCGGCGTTCGGTCATGCCGATCTGTCGAAGGTCACGCCGCTGACGCCGCGCCATCGCTTTCGCGCCGCCTCGCACTCGAAGACCTTCACGGCGGCGGCGCTGATGAAGCTGCGCGAGCAGCGCAAGCTGCAGCTCGACGATCCGGTGGGCCGGCATGTCAGTGGATTGCACCCGGACGTCGGCGCCGTCACGCTCGCGCAATTGGCCAGCCACAGCGCGGGCCTGGTGCGCGACGGTGCGGACGCACGGCAATGGTCTCTGCAACGGGCGTTTCTCGATGAGCAGGCGCTGCGCGATGACCTCGCACGGCCACCGACGCTAGCTGCCAACACACGCTTCAAGTATTCGAACCACGGCTACGGCCTGCTGGGCCTGGCCATCGAGCAGATCACGGGCGAACCGTACGCCGATTGGGTCACGCGCGAGATCGTTGCCGCCGCCGGCTTGGAAGAAACCGCGCCCGATGTGCAGGCGTTGCCGGCGCGTGCCAGATTGGCGGCGGGGCACAGCGCCAAGCATCCGTTGGGCCAACGTGTCGCCATCGACGTGGGCATGAGCACGCACGCGCTCGCGTCGGCCACCGGCTTTGTCAGCACCGCGGCAGACCTCGCCCGCTTCTATGCCAGCCTCGCGTCTGACGCGCGCGGCAGCATGCTCTCGACTGCGAGCCGCCGCGAAATGGCCCGCCGCCAGTGGCGCAGCGAGCACGACAGCGCAGGGCGCTGGTACGGCCTGGGCGTGATCAGCGGAACGACCGGGGCCTGGGACCACTTCGGCCACAGCGGCGGCTTCCCCGGAGTCATCACCCGCACCGCTTGTGTGCCAGCGCAGCAACTCGCGGTGTCGGTGCTGACCAATGCGGCCGATGGCCTGTCGCACCAATGGCTCGACGGCGCGCTGCAGGTGATGCAGACCTTCGAGAAGCACGGTGCGCCATCGCGCCGCACGTCACGCTGGCAGGGTCGCGTCTGGAATCTGTGGGGTGCGTTCGATCTGCTGCCGATGGGCGGTGCGCGTGTGCTGCTGGCCAACCCGGGTCTGACCAATCCGCTGCTCGATGCAAGCGAGATCGATGTGACGGCCACCGATCGGGGCCACGTCACGCTCGGC
The DNA here is from genome assembly GCA_031413095.1 of Burkholderiales bacterium. GTDB lineage: Bacteria > Pseudomonadota > Gammaproteobacteria > Burkholderiales > Burkholderiaceae_C > CADEEN01. The sequence goes on from JANOEG010000355.1 coordinate 1,541, forward strand.
GGCGGCTTTGCGAATCACGGCGAGCCGGTGCGCATCGAGCGCGATGCGCGCGGTCGCGTTCGAAAAGTGTGGCATGGCGGCGCTTGTTTGTTGCGCGAGGCCGAGGCGATGAAAGCGCTGACGGCTGCGTCACGCCAGCGATAGGGAAGTCGTCGAATGCACATCGCCATCCTCACCTTCCAAGGCTTCAACGAGCTCGACTCCTTCATCGCGCTCGGTGTCCTCAATCGCATCAAGACGCCGGGTTGGAGGGTGACGATCTGCTGCCCGGAGCCGAACGTCACGTCGATGAATGGCGTCACCGTGCACGCCCAATCCACGCTGGCGGAGGCCAGAAGCGCAGACGCGGTGATCGTCGGTAGCGGGATCAGAACCCGAGACATCGTCAACGAGCCGGCGATCATGGACGAACTCAAACTCGACCCTGCGAGGCAGCTGATCGCAGCCCAATGCTCGGGCACGCTGGTGTTGGCCAAGCTCGGCCTGCTCGGCGCAGTTCCCGCTTGCACGGACCTCACCACAAAGCCCTGGGTGCTCGAAGCCGGTGTCGAAGTTCTGAATCAGCCGTTCTTTGCCGAAGGCAACGTGGCCACCGCGGGCGGTTGTTTTGCGTCACCCTATCTCGCCGCCTGGATCATCGGCAGGACCGAGGGAGCAGAAGCCGCCGCGAGTGCGTTGCACTATGTGGCGCCTGTGGGCGAGAAGGACGACTACGTCACGCGAGCCATGAAGAACATCTCGCCGCACCTCTGACGGGCGTCGATGACGCTTCGTTTGCGTCAAGTGAGCTGCGGCTCGCAGCGCACTTCACTTTTCACCGAGTTGGCGATGAAGCACTCTTCATGCGCCTTGTGGTGCAGTGCATCGAACGCTTCGGGCGTCGGCCCGCGACCCTGCGTAAACGTCACGTGCGGCCGCAGTGTCACCAGAGACACCCACAGCTTGCCGGCGTCGTTCTTCGTCATCACGCCGATGGCGGCATCGCTGTAGCGGTCGACGACATGGCCAGCCTTGGCCGCCAGGGACAAGAACCAGAGCATGTGGCACGACGCGATCGAGGCGACGAGCATCTCTTCGGGATCGATGGCGCTCGGGTCGGACCAGGGCAGGGGCACCGAGGTCACGGCCGATGAAGCCGGCATCACCGCACCGCCGTCGAAGTGCAGCTCATGGCGGCGGCTGTAGCGCTGGTCGGTGAAGGCCTCGTTTGCGGCACGTTGCCACTGCACGCTGGCGCCGTAGGTGTGAGCTGCTGGACTCATGGCTTGATCTCCAGAAATTCGAGTACGGGCGCCAGGCTGCGCGCCGGGTCTTCTTCTTGCGGCACATGGCCGAGTCCGTCGATCACCGCGACGCGTGCGCCCTTGATGTCCGCGGCAAAACGCCGTGCGGTGTCGACGGGAATGAGCTGGTCGGCGCCGCCCCAGATCACGAGCGTGGGCATGGCGATCGTCTTCAACCGTTCGACCGCTTCGCCGGGTTCCAGCTGCTGCATGCGCAGGCCCAGCGCATGGCGGTTGCCTTCGCGCAGCGTCAGTTCGAAATAGCGATCGACCAGGGCTTCGGTGATACGCGAGTCGTCGGCATAGACATTGGCCACGCTCGCCGCCACCAATGCGCGCGGCAGCAGGTGCTCGCCCAGGCGGTTGAGCACAGGGATGCGGGCGATGCGAAAGCCCAGGGGAATCGAGCCCGGCGTGAAGGCGTAGCCGGAAGCGTCGATCAGCAGCAGGCGTGTGAAGCGTGTCGGCGCCAGCGTCACCGCGCGCCAGGCCACCTCGCCACCGAGCGAGTTGCCGCCGATCACGGCGCTGTTCACCTTCAGCGCATCGAGCACGTCGAGCACGAAGCGCGCATAGGCGTCGCCGCGGTAGTCATCGGCCGCGTACTGGCCGGTGAACGGTCCGGTGAGGCCGAAACCCGGCAGGTCGAAGGTGATGACACGGCGCGTCTTCTTCAGCGTGCGGACCCAGCCTTCCCAGGTGTGCAGGCTGGCGCCGGTGCCGTGCAGCAGGACGATCGGCGACGGGTCGCTGCGAGATCCTTCGTCGCGGATGTGAACGATCTGCCCTTTGATGTCGATGAAGTCCGATGGCAGCGGCGCCCAG
>JANOEG010000356.1:0-4310 GCA_031413095.1 Burkholderiales bacterium
CAGTGCTTCAGGATGAACTGCGCGTCGTCGGGCGTGGCGATCGGCCCGCCGTGGCAGAGCACGAGCACATCGGGCTTGATCTTTTTGGCGGCTGCCGCCCAGGCGTTGATCGGCTCGATGCAATCGGCGAGCTTCATCGCTGTTTCGGCGCCGATGTTGCCACCCGTGGTCAGGCCCAAGTGGCAGACGATGATGTCGGCACCGGCGCGTGCCATCGCCTGCGCATTGCTTTCGCTGAAGACGTAGGGCGTGGTCAGCAGGTCGAGTGCGCGGGCGCGCGCGATCATCTCGACTTCGACGCCATAGCCCATGCCGGTTTCTTCGAGGTTGGCGCGGAAGGTGCCATCGATCAGGCCGACGGTCGGAAAGTTCTGCACGCCTGAAAAGCCGAGGTCGATCAGGCGCTTGAAGAATTCCTCGGGAATCATGAACGGGTCGGTGCCGTTGACACCGGCGAGCACCGGCGTGTTCTTGACGACCGGCAACACCTCGTGCGCCATCTCGCAGACGATCTCGTTGGCGTTGCCGTAGGCCAGCAGGCCGGCGAGCGAGCCGCGGCCGGCCATGCGGTAGCGGCCCGAGTTGTAGATCACGATCAAGTCGATGCCGCCGGCTTCTTCGCACTTGGCCGAGAGGCCGGTGCCGGCGCCGCCGCCGATGATCGGTGTGCCGGCCGCGACCTTGGCGCGAAGGCGGTCGAGGATCGTTTGTCGGGCGATGCGGGGCATAGACTTCAGGCTCGTTGTTGTCTTGTGTGAGTGGCTGCGACCTCGCGCCACGCAGAGACGAGCGCATCGGAGAACGCTTCGTCGTTGATGTGCAGCGGCAGGCGGATGAGCTTCTTGTCGTTGCCGGTGCGGAAGTTCGCCGCGAGCGTGTCGAAGAGCATCCGGTCGGCCTCGGGATCGTGGAAGGCCGCGCCGGGTTTGTCGATCGACGAGAGGCCGCCTTCGGGAATCAGGAAACGCATGGGGCCGCGCATGGCATTCAGCTTCCGGGCAATGAACTCTCCGATGGCGCGGCACTCGTCGGCCGTCGTGCGCATCAGCGTCACCGTCGGGTTGTGGCGGTAGAGCTTGCGGGTCTTTAAGCGCTCTGGCACCGACTCCCAAGGGCCGAAGTTGACCATGTCGAGTGCGCCGCAACTGCCGACGTAGGGCAGGGTGTGGCGCGCAAAGACATCGAGCCGATGCGGCCCTGCTGACAGCACACCACCGCCGATCTCGTCGGCGATTTCGGTTGTGGAGACATCGATCACGCCGTCGAGCAGGCCCGAGTCGGCGAGCTTCTCCATGCTCTGGCCGCCAACGCCGGTGGCATGGAAGACCAGGCAGTCGTACTCGGCTTCGAGCTTCTTGGCCACAGCCTGCACGCAGGTTGTGGTGACGCCGAACATGGTCAGGCCGATGGCGGGCTTGGTGATCGTCGCCACCGAGGGCGGGTGTGTGATCATCCCGGCGAGTGCGTGCGCCGCATTGGCCAGCACCTTCTCGCTGATGCGGTTGATGCCCTGCACGTCGGTCACCGAATACATCATGCAGATGTCGCTCGGGCCGACATAAGGCCGCGTGTCGCCGCTGGCCATCGTGCTGACCATGACCTTGGGCACGCCGATCGGCAGCGCGCGCATGGCGGTCGTGGCCAGCGTGGTGCCGCCGGAGCCGCCGGCCGAGACGATGCCGCCGACATCGCGTCGCGTCAGCAGAAAGTGCTCGAAGGCCGTCGCCATCGCGGACACGGCGCTGCCGCGGTCGCCGCTGAAGACGGCGCTCTCGCCTTGCGGGTGATGGCGCGCCACCTCGCGCGGGTGCACGCTCGCCGGGCTGGGCTTTCCGCTGGTGGCGAGGTCGACGGTGACGACGCGTAGGCCCAGCTTTTCGAGGCACTGCCGCAGATAGAAGAGCTCGCGTCCCTTGGTGTCGAACGTGCCGGCCACATAGGCCGCGCGGCCGCTGCTGGCCGCCACGGGAAATGGCAGCACGGCACCGGTGGCTGCGGGCTTCGGGGCGTTGGTGGTGGGCACGTCGCGCGAGATATCGGCCAGCGGTGCTGCCGTGCCGCCCGCATTCCAACGGTTGAAGCCGCGCACGGTGCGCGGCGCGATGTCATCGAGCGACGGTGCGCCGTTGCCATGCGCACGGCGCACGGTGAAGACCTGCGTCGGCTCGCGCGTCGACGGCGTTGGCAGTGCCGGCGCTTCCGGCTCGTCATGGCCGCCGCTCTTCACGCCGAGCAAACGCTCCTGAAGGTCGCGATCGGCAGCCAGTGCGGCGGCCGGCATCTCCTGCGCGATGCGGCCGTTGACCATCACGCCGATGCGGTCCGCCACTTCGAGCGCGACACCCAGGTTCTGCTCGATCAGCAGCACCGCGATCTCCCCTTCGCCGGCCAGCGCGCGCAGGGCCTGCGCCACCTGTTCGACGATCACCGGCGCCAGGCCTTCGGTCGGCTCGTCCATGACGAGCAGCTTGGGTTCCAACAGCAGCGCGCGTCCGATCGCCAGCATCTGCTGCTCGCCGCCCGACAGCTGCGCGCCGCCGTTGCCCTTGCGCTCGGCCAGGCGCGGGAACATCGAATACACGCGATCGACCTCGCGCTTGTTCACGGCGACGAGCCTCAAGGTTTCGTCCACCGACAGCGAGGGCCAAACGCGCCGGCCCTGCGGCACGTAGGCGATACCGCGCCGGGTGATCTGGTTCGCCGTGCGGCCGAGAATCTCTTCGCCGAACAGCTTGACGCTGCCTGAAGTCGAGCACGAGGCCGGCAGGAGGCCGGTGATCGCATTGCACAGCGTGGTCTTGCCCATGCCGTTGCGACCGACGATGCCGAGCACGCCCTTGTCGATCGTGAAGCTGACGGCCTGCAGCGCGTGCGCGCGGCCGTAGTACACGTCGAGTGCTTCGACCACGAGCACCGGGCTCGTGTTCTTGGCATCCGCCTTGCGCGACCAGAACGCCATCAATGTTTCCCGCCCATATAGATGGCTTGAACTTGCGCGTCGTTCTCGATCTGCTCCGGCGTGCCGGTCCTGAGCACCTTGCCGTTGTGCATCACCGTCACCTTCTCGACGACGCGCAGCGCGATGTCGAGGTCATGTTCGATCAGCACGAAGCTCATGTGCGACGGCAGCGAGCGCAGCAGCAGTACCAGCTCGCGCCGCTCGGCGGGCGACAGGCCGGCGGCGGGCTCGTCGAACAGGATCAGCCGCGGCGCACCGGCCAGCGCCATGCCGATCTCGAGCTGCCGTTGCTGGCCGTGCGCCAGGTTGGCAACGAATTCATCGGCGATGGCTGTCAGCCGCGCGCGCTCGAGCAGCTCTTGCGTCGCCAGCATCGACGCATGGCCATCGCGCGCACGCCAGAAGCTGTAGCGTCCATGGGCCACACCGCGCACTGCGAGGAAGAGGTTGTCGCGAACGGTGAGGTCGCGGAACAAGAGCGAAGACTGGTAGGTGCGCCGCAAGCCCTTGCGAATGCGCTCGTGCGGCGGCAGCTCCGTGATGTCTTCGCCGAAGAATTGGATCCGCCCAGCGCTGGGCGGAAAGTCGCCGGTGATGGCGTTGAACAGTGTCGTCTTGCCGGCGCCGTTGGAGCCGAGCACGGCGTATTTCTGTCCTGCGGCCACCGACAACGACACGTCATCGACAGCGCGCAGCGCACCGAAGGCCCGCGTCACGTTCGTCAGCGTCAGCGCATCGCTCGTCGCGAGCGCCGAGTGCACGGGCACGGTCGGTCCGCGAGGTGCGGCCGTGCCCGTTCTGAACTGCGTGATCGAGGCCATCAGCGCGCGCGATGCGTCATGGACACGCTGGCACGTCGCGCGAGCCGATCTTGAACTCGGCGGCGCTCATGCCCAGGGTCTGCTCGACGTTGTCGACCTTGCGGTTGACCTTGTTGAACAGATTGCCCTGCGCATCCTTGACCACTTCGGTGACGAAGGTGGTGCCGATGGCCTGCCGGTTGGCGTCGAGCTTGACGTCGCCGTTGGGCGTTTTCAGCACCATCTTCGACAGCGCTTCGCGGTACTTGGCCTGGTTGCCCGAAAGGTCGCCCTTGACCGCATCGAGCCCGTCGAGCGCGGCCTTCATGTTGACGTAGTACACGTAGGCGAACAAGCTCGGGCTGGGGAAGCCGCCGGACGCGACCGGGTAGGTCTTCTGGTAGTCGGCGACGAAGGCCTTCCAGTCGGCGCCATCGAAGGCGTCGGCCAGCGGGCCGGCCGACAAGGTGCCGACCAGCGAGTCGCGCCGTTTGCCTTTGTAATTCAACACGTCCTGGCTGACGGTGATCGAACCGCCGAGCATCGGCTTG
>JANOEG010000357.1:0-10482 GCA_031413095.1 Burkholderiales bacterium
GGCGCGCACTACGGCGCCGAGCGGCTCGGCTGCACGGTGATCCCGATGTCCGGCGGCCAGACCGAGAAGCAGGTGCAGTTGATCCGTGATTTCGAGCCCGACATCATCATGGTCACGCCGAGCTACATGCAGGTGATCATCGAGGAGTTCGCTCGCCAGGGGATCGATCCGAAGTCGATGAGCATCAAGGTCGGTATCTTCGGCGCCGAGCCGTGGACCGAGGCGATGCGGCACGACATCGAGGTCCGCGCCGGCATCGATGCGGTGGACATCTACGGCCTGTCCGAAGTCATGGGCCCGGGCGTGGCCAGCGAGTGCATAGAGACCAAGGACGGCCCGGTGATCTGGGAAGACCACTTCTACCCCGAGATCATCGACCCCGAAACCGGCGAGGTGCTGCCCGAGGGCAGCGAAGGCGAACTCGTCTTCACCACGCTGACCAAGGAAGCGCTGCCGGTGATCCGCTACCGCACGCGCGACCTGACGCGCTTGTTGCCGCCGACCGCGCGCAGCATGCGCCGCATGGGCAAGATCGTCGGCCGCAGCGACGACATGCTGATCATCCGCGGCGTCAACGTCTTCCCGACGCAGATCGAGGAGCTGGTGCTGCAGCACGGTCACCTGTCGGGTCAGTACCAGCTGGTGGTCACTCGGCAGGGGCTGCTCGACGAGTTGCAGGTGCTGTGCGAGTTGCTGCCGGTGCATGCGCACGGCGATCGTGTGGCTGTGTCCAACACGCTGCGTGAGCGCATCAAGACCTTGATCGGCGTCAGTGCCTCGGTGAGCGTGGGTGCGCCAGACTCGATCGAGCGCACGTTGGTTGGCAAGGCGCGGCGCGTCATCGACAAAAGACCCAAGTCTTAAGGAGCCCGGATGTACACCCAAGCCATGGATACCGCGCCGAAGGAAGAGCGCAGCGCGCTCGAAGACGCCGCGTTGCAGCAGCGCTTCGATGCCCGCATCGACGCCGGCGACTTCATCGAGGCCAAAGACTGGATGCCTGAGCATTACCGCAAGACGCTCGTCCGCCAGATCAGCCAGCATGCGCACAGCGAAATCGTCGGCATGCTGCCCGAAGGCAACTGGATCACGCGGGCACCGACGTTGAAGCGCAAGGCCATCCTGCTGGCCAAGGTGCAGGACGAAGGCGGCCACGGTCTGTACCTGTATGCCGCCGCCGAAACGCTCGGCACCAGCCGCGACCAGTTGCTGGGCGCGCTGCACAGCGGCAAGGCCAAGTACAGCTCGATCTTCAACTACCCGACGCTGACCTGGGCCGACATGGGTGTGGTCGGCTGGCTGGTCGATGGCGCAGCGATCATGAACCAGGTGCCGCTGTGCCGATGCTCGTACGCGCCGTATGCGCGGGCGATGGTGCGCATCTGCCGCGAGGAAAGCTTCCATCAACGCCAGGGGTTCGAGTCGCTGCTGACGATGATGACCAAGGGCACGCCTGCACAGAAGGACATGGTGCAGGACGCGGTGAACCGCTGGTGGTGGCCGAGCCTGATGATGTTCGGCCCGCCGGATGCCGAGTCGCCCAACAGCGCGCAAAGCATGCGCTGGGGCATCAAGCGCAACAGCAACGACGAGCTGCGGCAGAAGTTCGTCGATGCCTGTGTCGATCAGGCCAAGGTGTTGGGCGTGACGCTGCCCGACCCCGATCTGAAATGGAATGAAGAACGGGGCCAGCACGATTTCGGCGCGATCGACTGGAGCGAGTTCTGGCGTGTCGTCGGTGGCGACGGGCCCTGCAATCGGGAACGGCTCGCGGCGCGGGTCAACGCGTGGGAAGAGGGTGCCTGGGTGCGCGAGGCGGCGCTCGTTCACGAACAAAAGCGCGCGTTGAAGGAGAAGGCAGCATGAGCACGAATCAAGAGTGGCCGCTGTGGGAGGTCTTCGTGCGCAGCAAGGCCGGTCTCGACCACAAGCATTGCGGCAGCCTGCACGCGCCGGATTCGAAGGCCGCGATCCAGCTCGCGCGCGACGTGTACACGCGCCGGCAAGAGGGCACGAGCATCTGGGTCGTGAAGAGCGAGCAGATCGTTGCCAGCGACCCGGCCGACAAGGACATGTACTTCGATCCGATGGCCGACAAGGTGTATCGGCATCCGACGTTCTATGAGTTGCCCGAGTCCGTGAACCACATGTAGTGATGAAGAACGACAAGTACATCCTTCGCCTGGCAGACACCTGCCTGATCTGGTCGCATCGCTCGTCCGAGTGGTGCGGCCACGCGCCGGTGCTCGAAGAAGACATCGCGCTCGCCAACACGGCGCTCGACCTGCTCGGCCAGGCGCGTGCGCTGCTGTCGCATGTCGGCGACGAGGACCGGCTGGCTTATCTGCGCGAGGAGCGTGAGTTCTTAAACGTCACACTCGCCGAACTTCCGAACGACGATTTCGCATTCACGATCCTGCGCAACTTCGTGCTCTCGTCGTGGGCGTTGCTGATGTGGCAGCGCCTCGCCACGTCGAGCGACGAGCAGCTCGCTGCGATCGCCGGCAAGGCCGTGAAGGAAGCGCGCTACCACCGCGAGCACGCTGCGGATTGGGTGGTGCGGCTGGGCGATGGCACGGACGAATCCACGCGCCGCATGGCCCGCGCGCTCGAACGCTTGTGGCCCTATTGCGCCGAGCTGTTCGACGCCGACGAGACCGATCGCGAAGCGGCGGCGCAAGGTCTGGGCCCGGCGTGGAGCGCGCTCGAAGAGGCCTGGCGCGCCGATGTGTCTGCCGTCTTGGATGAAGCTGGCATGGCCTTGCCGTCCGACAGCGCATTCCGCAGCGACGGCAAACGCGGCCGGCACAGCGAGCACATGGGGCGGCTGCTGGCCGAGATGCAATACCTGCACCGCGCGTTCCCAGGAGGCGTGTGGTGAGTGACGTCCTCGTTGCCTCGCGCACGGAAGCAGCATGGCGCGCGTTGGCCGATGTGCTCGACCCGGAAGTTCCTGTTCTGTCTGTGCTCGACCTCGGCATCGTGCGTGGCGTGCATGAAGCCGACGACGGCACGCTCGAAGTCACATTGACGCCGACCTACAGCGGCTGCCCGGCCACCGAAGCGATCGAAGCGGCCGTGCTTGCTGCGCTGCAGCCGCTCGGCCCGGTGCGCATCAAGACCCGTTGGGCCCCGGCGTGGACGACGGACTGGATCAGCGAGGAAGGCCAACGCAAGCTGCGCGAGTACGGCATCGCACCGCCGGGACACCTCGTTGGCGAGGCGACGATCCACATCGTGCGCCGCGTGCCTTGCCCGCGCTGCGAGAGCGCACGCACCGAGCGCCTGTCGGCTTTCGGTGCGACCGCCTGCAAGGCCCTGTACCGCTGCATCGATTGCCGCGAACCCTTCGAACACTTCAAACCGATATGAGCGCCGCCACACTCTTCCATCCTCTGCGCGTGCGCCGCATCGAGCCCGACACCGAAGAAGCGGTGATCGTCTCGTTCGACGTGCCGCCCGATCTGCGCGATGTCTTCGCCTTCAACCAGGGCCAGTACCTGACGCTGCGCACGGAGGTCGATGGCGCCGACCTGCGCCGTTCGTATTCCATCTGCGCCGGCATCGACGACGGCGAGCTGCGCGTCGCGGTGCGCAAGGTGGCCGGCGGCGTGTTCTCGAACTGGATCAACCAGCGCTTGCAGCCTGGCGATGCGGTGCAGGTGATGCCGCCGCAGGGCCGCTTCTTCGTGCCGCTCGATCCGCTGTCGCAGCGCGACTACCTCGGCGTGGCCGGCGGCAGCGGCATCACGCCGATCCTGTCGATCATGAAGACGGTGCTCGGCCGCGAACCTCTTGCGCGCTTCACGCTGATCTACGCCAACCGTGCCGCCAAATCGACGATGTTCAAGGAAGAGATCGAAGACCTGAAGAACCGCCACATGGCGCGGCTGTCGCTGCACCATGTGTTCAGCGGCGAAGACACCGAACTGCCGCTGAACTCTGGCGTGATGAACCGCGACAAGCTGGGCGAGTTCATGGCAAAGCTGGTCGATGCGCCGCGCATCGACCATGTGTTCGTCTGCGGGCCGTTCCAGATGAACGACGAGGCCGAGGCCGCGCTGCTGGCCGCCGGCGTCGGCGAGGAGCGCATCCACATCGAGCGCTTCGGCGTCGCACCGAATGCAGCGCAGGCCGGGCAGGCTGTCGGCGCCGTCGAACATGAAGCCAAACCCGGCGATGCCGAGCGGGCGCGCGTCGTCATCATCCGCGACGGCCTGAAGCGCGAGTTCGACTTCTCGAAGGACGATCCGAGCATCCTCGATGCCGCCTCCACGGCCGGTCTCGAAGTGCCGTTCTCCTGCACCTCGGGCGTTTGCGGCACCTGCCGCGCCAAGCTGGTCGAAGGCCAGGTGCGCATGACGCGCAACTTCGCACTCGACAAGGCCGAGGTCGCTGCAGGCTTCGTGCTGACCTGTCAGTCGCACCCGCTGACCGAGCGCGTGGTCCTCTCGTTCGACGACCGATAGGCTCGCATGGCCCGCACCCGTGCCGCGACCTACGACGATCAGAGTGCGCTGATCCTCGCCCGCGCCGCCGAGTTGTTCGCGCGCAAGGGATTTTCTGCCGCGACGATGAACGACGTCGCTGCGTCTTGCGACGTCAGCAAGGCCACGCTCTACCACTACTACCGCGACAAACGTTCGCTGCTGGCGCAGATTGCCCTGGCGCATGTGCAGCGCCTCGAAGCGCTGGTGCGCGACGTGAAGGCTAGCCGTCGCGCGCCGTCTGAAGAGTTGCAAGCGCTGATCGAACATTTCATGGCCGCCTACGCCGACGCACAGCACGAGCACCGCGTCCTGACCGAAGACGTGAAGTTTCTCGGCGACGACGAACGCCACGAAGTCGAAGCCGCCGAGCGACGCGTGGTAGCGGCATTTGCCAACACCATTGCCCGCGTGCGGCCTGACCTCAAGGCGACGGCCACGCCGCTGGCGATGCTGCTGTTCGGCATGATCAACTGGACCTTCACGTGGTTGAAGCCCGAGGGCGCGATGACGCATGCCGACCTGGCACCGATGGTGGTGCAGCTGTTCCTCGGTGGTTTGCCGGCGGTGCGGGCGGTCGCGACCAAGCGGTTGCCGCGCGCGGCAGCACTGGCCTAGGGGCGCGCGCGCGTCGCGACGACAACGACGAACTCGGCCGGGAGGCGGTAGCCCGAATCGTTTCGCCAGTGCGCGATGGCATCGACATAGCGCTCGCGCACCCGCTGGCGCACGGTGGCGTCGAAGCGCGACCAGGCCAGCGCCACCGGGCCGCCGGCAAATGCAGCGTCGCAGGCGTTGTCGGCGTTTTCGTAGTCGAGCGTGTCGGCGATGCGCCGCTGCAGCGTCACCTGCAGCCCGGCGCGCGTGCAGGCCTGCGTCAGCGAGTCGCCCTGGCCGAGGCCGAAGAACAGCGGGCAGACCTCGCTGCGCACCTCGGCGTCGACGATGCCGAACAGCGGCGCCCAGCCGCAGCGCGCGCGCTCGCCCCACACCGCGAGTGCGGCGCGCCCGCCGGGGCGCAGCACGCGGTGCAGCTCGCGAAGCGCGGCGTCGGGGTCGGGCAGGTACATCAGGCCGAGCGCGCACAGCGCGAGGTCGAAGCCGGCGTCGGGCAGCGCCAGTTCCTCGGCGTCCATGCGCGCGAAGCTGGCCTGGCGCAGGTGCTGGGCCTGTGCGCGTTCGGCGGCAGCGCGCACCATCGCACCGGACAGGTCGACACCGAGCACGCGCCCGCGCGTGCCCACCGCGTGCGCGGCGGCCATCGACACGACGCCGGTGCCGCAGGCCACGTCGAGCACCTGCTCGCCGGGCGCCGGCGACGCCGCCGCCAGCAGCTCGGCCTGCACGCCGGCGAGCGCGGCATGCCAATGCAGCGCGTAGGCGTCGACGGCCAGGTCCCAGCCGTAGCGCTGGACCCGGCGTTGCACGCGTGCATCCATCGCTCGCTCAGCGCAGCGTGACCACGGCCTCGAGGTAGGCGCTCGGGACGACGAGCGAACTCGCGCCGGCAACGTTGTCGCTGTTCAGCAGCTCGCTGAGGTCGCGCGTCAGCGCCTCGCCCTGCGCGCCGTCGAGCGCATCGTACGCCTTGTGCACCGGCCCGTACCAGGTGCGGAAAACCTCGATGAAATGCGCCGCCGAGCGGTAGCGGAAGTTGAACGTCTTCGTCGTCGCGGTCAGTGCGGCGACGCGCTCGCCGAACAGCGTGCGCAGGTGCGCCTCGGTTCCCCACAGCGAAGGCGGCTGCACGCCGGGCGGCGGCGCGATGTGGCGGCCGAGCACTTTGAACATGCGGCCGATCAGGCTGTCCGGCGTCCAGTTGGCCAGGCCGATGCGGCCGCCCGGCCGGCACACGCGCGCCATCTCGGCAGCTGAGCGTGAGTGGTCGGGCGCGAACATCACGCCGAAGGTCGACAGCACGGCGTCGAAGCTGGCGTCGGCGAACGGCAGTGCCTCCACGTCGGCGACCTGGAAGGTGACGTCCAGCCGCTCGGCGCGGGCGCGCTCGGCGCCGCGCTCGAGCAGGCTGCCGACGTAATCGGTCGACGTGACGACGGCGCCGCGCCGTGCGGCGGCCAGCGTGGCGTTGCCGTTGCCGGCGGCGACGTCGAGCACACGCTCGTCGGTGCGGATGTCGCTGCCTTCGGCCAGCGATTCGCCGACGATCTGCAGCGTGGTGCCGATGACGGCGTAGTCGCCGCTGCCCCAGGCGGCCTGCTGCTTGGTCTTGAGGGCGCTGAAGTCGGGAGTGGGTGCGTTCATGTCGAAGGTCTCCGAAAAGGGTGGGCGCGTGGTGACGCGCTGGCCGCACTGTGGCCAGCAACCGCCGCCGCGTCCTGCCCGTGCGGCGGCAGGTTTTGTCCGAGCGTCCGCAGTGCAGTCGGAGGCTGCCCGAGCGTCCGCGTGAGCTGCTCGATCGTCCGCCGCGGCGCAAAGCGCGAGACCCTGCGCTAGGCAGGTGCGGACGCAGCGCCCAGAATCGGCGCACGATCACTGTTCCCAAGTCCATGACCCTCGCCGACATCGCCGCCGCCCAGCAACGCGTCACCTCGGTGCTGCGCAAGCGCCCGTCGGCCGGGATCACTGCCGACCGGCCGGCGGTCGTGCGCTGGGACGGCGACCTGCGTGCGCGCGCGCTGCACGACAACGGCACCGAGATCGTCACGGACATGCCGGCTGAAATCGGCGGCGCCGACGCCGGCGTCACACCAGGCTGGCTGATGCGCGCCGCGCTGGCGTCCTGCGCGGTGACTCGTATCGCCATGCTGGCCGCCGAGCAGGGTCTGGTGCTGCGCACACTGGAAGCCGAGGCGCGCAGCCGCTCCGACGCGCGGGGCCTGCTCGGCGTGCCCGATGTGGATGGCAACGCGGTGCCCGCCGGGCCAGGCGACGTGCAGCTGCACGTGCGCATCGGCGCCGACGGCGTGGGACCCGAGCGCCTGCGCGAGTTGGTCTTCGCCAGCGCGCCGCTGTCGCCGATCACCTGTGCGCTGCAGGCGCCGGTGGCTGTGGCCATGCATGTCGAGGTCGAAGGCGGCTGATGGACGCGTTGTCGGAAACGCTGCGCGTCGTTCGCCTGGTCGGCGCGATCTTCCTGCACGGCCGCTTCACCGCGCCCTGGTGCTACCAGTCGCCGCACGCCGACGCCGCCGCGCCGCACCTCGAGCCGACGGCCGAGCGCGTCGTTATCTTTCATCTCATCACCGAAGGCGAGTGCTGGTGCGAACTGAGCGAAGGCGAGCCGCCGGTGCGCCTGGCCGCCGGCGACGCGGTGCTGTTTCCGCAGGGCCACGCGCACCGCATGGGCTCGGCGCCGGGGCTGACGCCGGCCAGCGGCGCGCGCTTGCAGGAGGTGTTGTCGCGACGGCCGCGCCTGTTGGCCTATGGCGGCGGCGGAGGCACCACCAAGCTGATCTGCGGCTACCTGGCCTGCGACGCGCGCCTGGCGCGACTGCTGCTCGCCGGCCTGCCGCCGGTGGTCAAGGTCAGCGTGCGCGGATCGAACGCCGGCGTCTGGCTCGAAGCCTCGTTGCGCTACGCGTTGGCCGAGGCGCGCTCGCCGCGCCCCGGCGGCGCGGGGGTGCTGGCCAAGCTGGCCGAGGTGCTGTTCATCGAGGTGCTGCGCCCGTACATGAACGAGCAGGCCGAGGGCCGCACCGGCTGGTTGGCTGGCGTGAACGACCGCATCGTCGGCGCTGCCTTGCGTGCGATGCACGGCCAGCCGGCGCAGGCCTGGACGCTGGAGACGCTGGCGCGTGTCGCCGGCACTTCGCGCTCGGTGCTGGCCGAACGCTTCCAGCACTTGGTGGGCAGTGCGCCGATGCAGTACCTGGCGCAATGGCGCATGCTGCTGGCGAGCAACCTGCTGGCGCGCAGCAATGCGCCGCTGGCGCGCATCGCCGAAGAGGTGGGCTACCAGACCGACACCGCCTTCAGCCGCGCCTTCCGGCGCGAGTTCGGCATGCCGCCCGCAGCATGGCGGCGGCGTCAGGGCGGCAGCACGGCCACGCCGCTGCCGGCCGAGGCCTGAGGCGCCTCAGCGCAGTTGGTCGGCCAGCGCGCCGAGGTCGGCGGCGCTGAAGTCCACCGGCACCGTCGCAACGGTTTCTCCGCGACCCGGCCCATGCTCGTCCGGCCGCGCGATGAAGGCGGTGCTCAGGCCGGCACGCGCCGCGGCTGCGAGGTCGGACGAGTGCGCGGCCACCATCAGCACTTCGTGCGGTGCGCAGTCGAAGGCGTCGGCGGCGGCGCGGTAGACCTCGAGCTTGGGCTTGTAGTCGCGCGCGTGCTCGGCGCCGAGGATGGCGTCCCAGTGCCAGCCGTTGCGCCGCGCCAGGTCGGCCATCAGCGAGATGTTGCCGTTGGAGCAGGGCGCGAGCAGGAACTTCGTGCGCAGGCTCTGCAGGGCCGGCGTCACGTCGGGCCAGGCGTCGAGGCGGTGCCAGGCGAGAGTCAGTTCGGCACGCATCGCCTCGTCGGCCTCGTGGCCGAAGCGATCGAGCACGATGTCGAGGTTGCGTCGGTGCAGCACGTCGAGCTTGCAGAACGGGAGGCGGCCGGCGCGGACCTCTTCCATCGCTGGCTGGTATTCATCGCGCCAGGCATCGGCCAGCGCATCGGCTTCTTGCGCGCTCACGCGCAGGTGCGTCTGAAGGTCGCGCGCGACGCCGCTGCGCCAATCGACGAGCGTGCCGAAAACGTCGAAGATCAGCGCGCGGATGTTCACCGTCCGTTGGCCTTGCGCCAGGCTTCGAAGGAGACCTTGTTGGCCTCGTCGGTCGGCGGGTACAGGCCGAGGATCGATTGACCGGCCATCACGCGCTCCTGCACGAAATCTTCGAAGGCCGTCATCTCGGTGGCCTCGGCCGCGATCTCGTCGGCCAGGTGTGCCGGGATCACGACCACGCCTTCGGCATCGCCGACGATCACGTCACCCGGGAACACCGGCGCGTCGCCGCAGCCGATCGGCACGTTGATGTCGATCGCCTGGTGCAGCGTCAGGTTGGTCGGTGCGCTCGGTTGGCGGTGGTAGGCCGGCATCGTGAGCTTGGCGATCTCGGGGCTGTCGCGAAAGCCGCCGTCGGTGACGACGCCGGCCACGCCACGCTTCATCAGCCGCGTGACGAGGATGCCACCGGCCGACGCCGCCCGCGCGTCCTTGCGGCTGTCGATCACGAACACCGCGCCCGGCGGACAGTCTTCAACCGCCTTGCGTTGCGGGTGCGCGCGGTCCTTGAAGACCTCGATCGTGTTGATGTCCTCGCGCGCCGGCATGTAGCGCAGCGTGAAGGCCTCGCCCACCATGTTCGGCAGGTCGGGGTTGAGCGGGCGCACGTCCTGGATGAACTGGTGGTTCAGGCCGCGCTTGAACAGGGCCGTGCACAGCGTCGCCGTGCTGACCTTCATCAGCTTGTCGTGCGTGGCGGGCTTGAGTGCGGGCATCAGCGGGTCTCCAGCGGCGAGGCCACGCCGAACTGGCGGGCGCATTGGTCGAGTGCGGCGCGCGTGGCGTCGTCGTAGGCGATGCCGTCGCGCTGCGACTGGGCGAGGCAACGCGCCGCCGAATCGCCGGGCAAACGCACCGGGCGCGACGGATCGATCGGGCGGTTGTCGCGGCAGCGTTGCGAGAAGTGGTCCATCAATCGCGCGAACTCGTCGCGGCCGGCGAAGAGTTCAGGGTCGATGATCTGCACGAAGGTGTTGCCGCCCCAGCGCTTCGGCGCGTCGAGCCGGCCGTGCCCCGCCAGGCCCTGCGACAAGGCTTCGACCATCAGCGCCAGGCCGAAGCCCTTGTGGCCGTGGTCGAGGCCGCCGATGAGTTGCAGCGAACCGCGCGGCGTGCAGTGTTCGAGCACGCGCGGGTCGGTGGTGGGTTGGCCTTCGCTGTCGAGCAGCCACGGTTGATCGAACTGCGTGCCCTCGGCCACTTTCTGCCGCGTCATCGACGTCGTGGTGATCGAGGCGCAGATGTCCACCAGCACCGGGTTCGGTGTGC
>JANOEG010000358.1:0-9996 GCA_031413095.1 Burkholderiales bacterium
CTGATGGCCGACTTCGCCGACAACGTGGCCACGCAAGGCAGAGTCGATGCGCTGTGGCGCGACAAAGCGGCGTGGGCAGAGTGCGCGATCAAGAACGTCGCCGCGATGGGGCCGTTCTCGTCGGACCGAACGATCAGGGAATATGTGGAGAAGGTTTGGACGGCGCCGAAGCGGCGGTAAGCGCTTGAACCGCACACACCGCTATCTGCTCGCGGCAGCGGCATGGCTTTGGGGCATTCCACTCCTCGGCATAGCGCTGATGCTGCTTGGAGCCTTTCCTCAGAGCTCTCTACACGGTACGCTTGTCTCGGCGCTTTGGGGCCTCGGTCTCATCGCGATGTTCGGCACTTGGGCTTGGCAAGACGCCCCAGCTCACGGTAAGTCGCAGTGGTTGGCGCTTGGCTGTACTGCCGCATGGTTCCTGGTGTTCTTTTTTGCGGTGTTTCCGTACCTGTTCTTAACACGAGGTGCCAAGCAAGGAGCCATTGCGTCGCTACAGTTCGTCTGTCTCCTTCTAGCGTTCGGCCTCAGTTGGATCGCTGTTCCGAGGCTCTTCAGCCTCGTGTTTTAGGCAGCGCGTCATGTCCGCCCGGAACAATCCGAGATCAATTTAGATGTTGTCGCAGTCAGATGTCGCGTGTTTCGTTGAAGCTCGCCATGGTGATGCTTTCGCCGGTCTGGGTATGCACGCAGACGCCGCGGGCAAGCTCTGGCTCCGCGCCATGCTCCCCGGCGCTGCGACCGTCGCCGTCATCGACACCACGACCAACAAGCGCGCCGCCGACCTATCTTTGCGCGATCCCGCCGGCCTGTGGGAAGGCGCGATCCCGCGACGCAAGAACCGCTTCGACTACCGACTCGCCGTGCAATGGTCCAACGGCGACGAAGGCGTTTATGCAGACGCCTACGCCTTCGGCCCACTGGTCCCCGACGCCGATCTGCATTTCTTCGGCGAGGGCTCGCACCTGCGGCCCTACACCTTTCTCGGCGCGCACCCAATGGCTGTCGGCGATGTCGATGGCGTTCGCTTCGCCGTCTGGGCGCCGAACGCCAGCCGCGTGTCGGTGGTCGGCGACTTCAACGCCTGGGACGGTCGCCGCCACCCGATGCGCTCGCGCGGCGGTGGTGGCGTGTGGGAGATCTTCATTCCGCATGTCGCAGCCGGTGACCGCTACAAGTTCGAGATCCGCTCACGCGACGGTCATGTGCTGCCGGCCAAGGCCGACCCGTATGCGCGTGCGGCCGAGTTGCGTCCTGCCACGGCGAGCATCGTCGCGCCGCCGTTGCGCGACGCAAAGCCGATACCCGAAAGCCGCTTGGGCGACAACGAGCGTCATGCGCCCATCAGCATCTACGAACTGCATGCTGCGTCATGGCGCCGACACCCCGATGGCAGCCTGTACACATGGGATGAGCTGTCCGACTCGCTTCCCGCCTACGCATCTGACCTCGGCTTCACGCACATCGAGCTGATGCCGATCAGCGAACACCCGTTCGACGGGTCGTGGGGTTATCAAACGCTCGGCCTCTACGCCCCAACAGCAAGGCACGGCGACTCCGACGGGTTCGAACGTTTCGTCTCGGCGTGCCATGAGAACGGCCTCGGTGTCCTGCTCGACTGGGTGCCGGCACACTTTCCGAACGACGCCCACGGCTTGGCCCAATTCGACGGCACCGCGCTCTACGAATACGCCGACCCGCGCGAAGGCTTCCACAAGGACTGGAACACGCTGATCTACAACTTCGGCCGGCACGAGGTGAGGAACTTCCTCGTCGGCAGCGCGCTGTACTGGATCGAGCAGTTCGGCGTCGATGGCCTGCGCGTCGATGCGGTGGCGTCAATGCTCTACCGCGACTACTCGCGCAACGCCGGCGAGTGGATCCCCAACGAATTTGGTGGCCGCGAAAACCTCGAAGCCATCGCCTTCCTGAAGCGCACCAACGAAGTCATCGGCATCGAATGCCCGGGCGCCTTCACCGTCGCCGAAGAGAGCACCGCCTTTCCGGGGGTCAGCGCGCCGACCTACCACGGCGGCCTGGGCTTCCACTTCAAGTGGAACATGGGCTGGATGCACGACACGCTGGAGTACATCCAGCAAGACCCGGTGCACCGCCGCTGGCATCACGACAAGATGAGCTTCGGCCTGGTCTACGCGTTCAGCGAAAACTTCATGCTGCCGCTGTCTCACGACGAGGTGGTGCACGGCAAGGGCAGCATCCTCGGCCGCATGCCCGGCGACGAATGGCAGCGCTTCGCCAATCTGCGCGCCTACTTCGGCTTCATGTGGGGCCACCCCGGCAAGAAGCTGCTCTTCATGGGCCAGGAGTTCGCGCAGGGCACCGAGTGGAACCACGACATCGAGCTGCCGTGGTGGCTGCTGCAACATGAACACCATGCCGGCGTGCAACGCCTGGTGCGCGACTTGAACAAGCTTTACCGCGAACAGCCGGCGCTGCATGCGCTCGATTGCGACGGCGCCGGCTTCGAGTGGATCGACGCCCACGACGCCGAGCGTTCGATCTACTCGTGGGTGCGCAAAGACGGGCAGGGCAACCAGGTCATCGTTGTCTCCAACATGACCCCCGTGCCGCGCCAGGCGTTCCGCCTCGGCGTCCCTGATGTTGCAACTGCGGGCGCGAACGCATGGCGCGAAGCCCTCAACACCGACTCGGTGTTCTACGGCGGCGGCAACCTCGGCAACGGCGAATCTGTGCTGCACGTGCAAGCCGCCGCCAGCCACGGCCGCGCGCAGTCGATCGAGCTGACGATCCCACCGCTCGCCACAGTCTTCCTCATCCCCGCGTGAAGCAAACCGCGCAGGCAGCGGGGCGGGTGTCTGCCGGGGTGAATATGTGTACCCACATTCTGAACCCCGGCAGACACCCGCCCCGCTGCCCCCCACAGCGCTAAGCACGCAAAATCCACGCATGACCACGCGCTCAAGCAGTAAAAAGTGAAGCTCCCAGAAAGCATTCAAGAAGGCCGCACCGAACCCTTCGGCGCCCTCGCCAGAGACGGTGGCGTCAACGTCGCCGTCTTCTCCGACCACGCGACGAAGATCGAACTCTGCGTCTTCGATTCGAGCGGCGCCCGGGAGTTGAAGAAGTACACGCTGCACGGCCCCACCGACGGTGTGTTCCACGGTTTTGTCGAAGGCGTCGGCCCCGGCCTCGTCTACGGCCTGCGCGCGCACGGCCCGTACCAGCCCGAGCATGGCCACCGCTTCAACCCGCACAAGCTGCTGCTCGACCCGTGGGCACGCGAGATCGTCGGCCGCTTCAGTTGGCGCGCCGAGCACCACGGCTACGAAGTCGGCCATCCCGATGGTCCACGCTCGTTCGACACGCGTGACAACGCGCTGAGTGCGCTCAAGGCCCGTGTGGCGCCGCCGCCGCCAGCGGCAGCCGGCTGGCACAACGCGCCGCGCATTCCGGCGCGTGACCAGGTCATCTACGAAATGCACGTCAAGGGCTTCGGCAAGCTGCTGCCCGGCTTGCCACCGGCGTTGGCCGGCACCTACGCCGGCCTCGCGCACCCGGCCGCGATCGCGCACTTCAAGTCGCTCGGCGTCACGACGCTCGAACTGCTGCCTATCCACTATCACCTCGACGAACCGCACCTGCACGACAAGGGCCTCGTCAACTACTGGGGCTACAACACGCTCGGCTTCTTCTGCCCCGACCCGCGCTACGCCGCGTGTGACCGCAGCGACCCGACGGCGGTGACGGAAGAGTTCCGCGCGATGGTGGCGACGCTGCACGAGCATGGTCTGGAGGTCGTGCTCGACGTCGTTTACAACCACACGCCCGAGGGAAGCGAAATCGGCACCACGCTGTCGATGCGCGGCCTCGACAACGCGGCCTGGTACCGCCTGCCACACGACGACAAGAGCCGCAGCGAGAACTGGAGCGGCTGCGGCAACACCATCAATGTGGCCCACCCGCGCGTGACGCAGTTCGTGCTCGACTCGTTGCGCTACTGGGTGCACGAGATGGGCGTCGATGGCTTCCGCTTCGATCTGGCCACCGTGCTCGGGCGCACGCACACGCACTTCCATCCGCACGCGCCGTTCTTCACCGCACTGGCCCAAGATCCGATCCTGGCCCGCGCGACGATGATCTCCGAGCCCTGGGATTCAGGCCCCGACGGCTACCAGGTCGGCCACTTCCCCGCACGCTGGCTCGACTGGAACGACAAGTTCCGCGACACCGTGCGCCGCTACTGGTTGAACCGCAGCGTCAGCCGCGGCGAGTTTGCGCGCCGATTCACGGCCAGCAACGATCTCTTTCACCACGGCCGGCGCGGGCCGCTGGCCAGCATCAACTTCATCGCCGCACACGACGGCTTCACGACGGCCGACTTCACTGCCTTCGACAAGAAGCACAACCACGGCAATGGTGAAAACAACCGCGACGGGCGTGATGACGAGTTGGCCGCCGTGATCCCCGGAGCAGACCGCGCGCGAGTGCGCCGCGCGCTGCTGGCCACGCTGCTGCTCGCGCAAGGCACGCCGATGCTGTTGGCCGGCGACGAATTTGCCAACAGCCAGCAGGGCAACAACAACGCCTACAACCAGGACAACGCCACCGGCTGGCTGGATTGGGTGAATGCCGACCGCGAGCTGATGGCCTTCGTGCAGAGCGTGCTGCTGCTGCGCCGTGCCGAGCCCGCGCTGCGCCACGCGCGCTGGTTTGCGCATGTGCCCGCACCGGCCGGCGAGCGCAGCGTCGTCTGGCTCGCGCCGTCGGGGCACGACATGCAGGTGCATGACTGGCACGACGGCGCGCAGCATGCGTTTGCCTGCCGCATCGATGCGTCGCCGAAGAACGGCGAACAGACGGCGAACGGCTGCCGCCACCTGCTGATTGCCTTCAATCCAGAGGCCACACCGACGCTGTTCACGCTGTCCACAGGCGATTGGCAGATCGCACTCGACAGCTCGGGCGAGCTCAGCGCAGTGCGGCCGCACAAGCCGCTTTCCGTGCCTGGGCACTCTCTCATCGTGCTGCGCGATCTTTCCGATTGACATGAACCTCGACCAACGATCCGCCGGCGTTCTGCTGCACATCACCTCGCTGCCCGGCCCGCATGGCATCGGCGACTTCGGACCCGATGCGTACCGCTTCGTCGATTGGCTGCACAGCGGCAAACAGACGCTGTGGCAGTGGCTGCCGACCACGCCGGTCGGGCCGGGCGACTCGCCGTACCAGAGCCCGTCGGCGTTTGCTGGCAGCCCGTTGATGGTGGCGCTGGAGCCGTTGGTCGAGCGGGGTTGGTTGGAGCGCGTCGAACTGCCCGCGGACGGCTTCTCGAACGCACGCGTCGATTTCCCCCGCGTGATCCCGTGGCGTGACGAGCATCTGCGCCGTGCCGCACAAGGCTTCGTCGCGCGCGCAAAGCCCGATGAACGCGCTGCCTTCGCCGCATGGTGCCAACGAGAGGCGTCCTGGCTCGACGAGTACGCGCTCTTCATGGCGCTGTTCAACGCGCACGGCATGAAGCCCTGGTGGGAGTGGACCGAGCCGCTGCGCAAGCGCGACAAGAAGGCGCTCGCCGCCGCGCGCACGCAGCACGCGCAGGAGATCGACCACTGGCGCTTCGTGCAGTGGTGCTGGGACGAACAGTGCCGCGCGCTGAAAACCTACGCGAACGAGCGCGGCATCTCGCTGATCGGCGACATCCCGATCTACGTCGCCGACAACAGCGCCGATGTCTGGTCGCGGCCCGACCTCTACGAACTCGGCGCCGACGGGCTGCCGACAGTGATTGCCGGCGTGCCGCCCGACGACCTCGGCCCCGACGGCCAGCGCTGGGGCAACCCGCTCTACCGTTGGTCCCGCATGGCCAAGGAGGACTACGCCTGGTGGGCCGAGCGCGTCAAGCGCGTGCTGACGCAAGCCGACATCGTGCGCATCGATCACTTCCGCGGCTTCGCCGGCTATTGGGAAATTCCGGCCAGCTCACCGACGGCCAAGGAAGGCCGCTGGGTCACCGGGCCGGGCTTGCCGTTGTTCCAGTCGATCAAAAAGCAGCTCGGCAAGCTGCCGATCATTGCCGAGGACCTGGGAATCATCACGCCCGACGTGGTCGAGCTGATCGACGCCTGCGGCTTCCCGCGCATGAAGGTGCTGTGCTTCGCCTTCGGCGGCGACGGCACGCACGAGTACCTGCCGCACAACCATGTGCCCAACACGATTGTCTACAGCACCACCCATGACACCAACACCATCCGCGGCTGGTGGGACAGCGCATCCAGCGGCGAAAGGCACTTCGCCGGCAGCTACCTCGCCTGCGGCGCGGACGACTTCCACTGGGCGGTGATCCGCGCCTGCATGAACTCGGTGTCGCGCCTGGCGGTGTACCCGCTGCAAGACGTGCTCGGCCTGCCTGCAGAGCACCGCATGAACCTGCCTGGAACGCTCGGGCCGCACAACTGGAGTTGGCGCTTTGAGTGGCCGATGGTGCGCGACGAGCATGCACGGGTGCTGGCGCTGATGGCCCACACGAGCGGGCGCGAGCCGGCGTGACTCACGGCCGCACGGCCACGCCTTCGAGCGGCATCCCGGCCGCGCGTTGCATCAAGTAAACCTCCAGCGCCAGCCACTCGTCGGCGCCTGCCGCGAACGGCTCGGCGCGCACGCCGACGACACAACTGCGCAGGCGCCTTTCGAGGGGACCGAGGCCTTGCCACTCGAGCCGGTACGTCGGGTAGCCCGTCGGGTGGGCTTGTGGAATCGCCGCGCCGCCCAGGCGCGCACCGGCACGCTGGTCATGGCATTGGGCGCACGACAGGTTGAGCTGCCCCAGGCGTTGCCGCCATAGCTGTGCGCCGCGATCGGCCCACGGTGTCATGCGCTCGTCGCGCGGTGGCGCCACGAGCGCACCGCGCGACTGGTGCGCAAGCCAGGCCGACAGTGGCAGCACCTGGGCGCCGTCAGGCCCCTGCGTGGTTTCGTTCAGGTGTTGCACGCGGCACTGGTCGATGCGCGAAGCCAGCGTGCGCGGTTTGCTCTGTGCAGCGTCGAACGCGGGGTAGCGCGCGGCCACGCCTGCGAGTTCATCGGCATGGCAGCCAGTGCAGCTCTTGCCGTTGGCCGCGCGCTGCGACCACAGGGCTTGTCCTTCCTGCACCCAGAGCATGCCGGGGTTGCGCGTGTCGTCGGATTGCATGGCCTGCAGCGCGGGGCTCATATCGTCGAAGCCGGTGCGGCGCGTGTCGGGCGCCGACTGCGGGGGTGCGGTGCAGCCCAGCAGCGCTGCACACAGCAAGGCAGCGGCGGGACGCAACCCGCTCACGTCAACACCAAGGACCGCGTCTCGCTATGTCGAAAGCCGTTGTCTCCTTCCCAGGCGAAGGTCAGCGTGCCGCTGCGCTGCGCACGCAACGTGAAGGCGATGTACGGGTTGGCGGCCACCGCGGGGAAGAGGTCCATGCCGAACACGCGCTCGCCGTCGAGCCGGCACTCGAATCGTGTGACGACGTTGCGCGGCACCAGCTTGCCTTCGCTGTCGGGCCGGTGGCCGGTCTCCATCGCATGGCCGAGCGTGGCGCGGATCTCGATGACCTCGCCGCTCTTGGCCGCCGGGACGTTGATCAGCGTGCGCGCTGTGGCCATCGTCAGCTTTCGACGCAGGCGGCGAGCGTGACGATCACATCGACACGCTGCTGCCAGACGCTGCCGTCGCTCAAACGCGCCAGCGCGGCGAGCTGCTGCGTCGTGGACAGGCGGATGCGCGTCGAGACTTCGGCGCGGCCGTTGGCGGGGCCGAGTTGCCAGCGCGCGATGTCGCGCTGCGGGTTGCTCTGGTTGAAGAGCGCGATCTCGCGCACGTGGTCGGCCGGCGTCATCGGGCTGTCGATGCGCAAGGTGATCGGCACCGCGTTGCCGTTGTCGACGAGCGGCGCGATGTCGATGACGATGCGGCCGTCGCGCGGTTTGGTTCCCGCGGCCCACGCGGCCACGGCCTCTTCGAGCGTCGGTTCTGCGGCGCGGGCAGGGCGCAGCGCGACGAGCAGCGCGCCGCCGGCCGCGAGTTGGAGCAGGGCGCTGCGACGCGTGTTCATTTCAGCGTAGCGAGGTAGGCCACCACGTCGTCGATCTGCTGGGCATCGAGCAGCGGCTTGTCACGGCGAGCACTGGCCACGCGTTCGAAGCCGCTGCTGCGCGCATACGACGGCATCACCGTCTCGGCGTTGAAGCGCTCGGGTGCGACGAGGCGCGCGCGCAAGTCGTCGATCGGCAAGCGCGACCCCACGCCGGCCAGGCTCGGCCCGATCGTTCCGGCCTGCACCGCAGGCAAGCCCGGCAACGCGTGGCAGAGCACGCACAGGCCTTGCGTGCGGCTCTCGGCGATGGCCCGTCCGCGTTCTGCATCTCCCGCCGCCATGGCAGCGAACGATGCCAGCGCAAGCGTCATCACCGACAACCGCCTCAACAACTCACGCCTTCTTCAAACTGTGCTTGCTCAGCGGCAACTCGCGGATGCGCTTGCCCGTGGCGGCGAAGATGGCATTGAGCACCGCGGGCGCGGCCACCGCGATCGTCGGCTCGCCGACACCGCCCCAGAAACCGCCAGAACCCATGACGATCGTTTCGACCTTCGGCATCTGCGCCAGCTTGAGCACCGGGTAGTCGTTGAAGTTGCTCTGCGCGATGCGGCCGTCCTTCACCGTGCACTCGCCATACAGCGCGGCCGAGAGGCCATAGACGAACGAGCCCTCGACCTGGGCTTCGATCTGCTGCGTGTTCACCGCGTAGCCGCAGTCGGTGGCGGCGACGATGCGGTGCACCGTGAGCTCGCCCTCTGCGCTCACCGAAACCTCGGCGCAGGCTGCCACATAGCTGCCGAAGCCATGCGTTTGCGCCAGGCCGCGGAAGACCTTCTGGCCTTTGACATCCGGTGCGGGCTTGCCCCAGCCGGCCTTGGCCGCAGCGGCGTCGAGCACGGCGCGGTGCTTCGGGTGTTTTTCCATCAGCGAGCGCCGGAACTCAAGCGGGTCGCGCTTGAGTTCGCTGGCGAGCTCATCGAGGAAGCACTCGACGTAGATCGTGTTCTGGTTCAGGTTGACGCCACGCCAGAAGCCCGGCGGCACATGCGGGTTGCGCATCGCGTGGTCGATCAGCAGGTTCGGCACGCTGTAGCCGAACATGGCTTCGCCGCCGCCGTTGTTCAGGCCCTGGAAGACCACCGGATCCTTGCCGTCGCGCACGTTCTGCGGGAACACGGCGGCCAGGATCGACTGGCCCGAGATGCGCATGTGCAGCGCCGTCAACTGGCCCTTGTCGTCGATGCCGGCACTGAGCTTGCACTGCGTGATCGGGTGGTAGCGGCCGTGCTGCATGTCCTCTTCGCGCGTCCACAGCAGCTTGACCGGCGTGCCCGGCATCTCCTTGGCGATCGCCACCGTCTGCCGAATCCAGTCGGTCATGCCGCGGCGGCCGAAGCCACCGCCCAGAAGTTGCTTGTAGACCTCGCATTGCGCCGGCGGCAGGCCCGCGGCTTCGGCGGTGGCGGCGAGTGCCGACTCTCCGTTCTGCGTCGGCGTCCAGACTTCGCAGCGCTCGGCCGTCCACTTTGCGGTGGCGTTCATCGGCTCCATCGTCGCGTGGTTCTGGTACGGGTAGCTGTAGACCGCCTCGACCTTGCGCGCCGCGCTGGCGAGCGCCGCCTTGACATCGCCGTTGCTGTTGCCCACAGCAGCCTGCTCTGCCGACAGGCCGGCCTTCAACATCGCGTCGATGTCGGCCTGCTGCACCTTGGCGTTGGCGCCCAAGTCCCACTCGATCGGCAGCGCGTCGAGCGCCGTCTTGGCGTGCCACCACGTGTCTGCGACGACAGCGACCGCGCTGTCGCCAACCTTGACCACCTTCTTCACGCCGGGCCGCTGCGCGATGGCCGCGGCGTTGAAGCTTGCCACCTTGCCGCCGAACACCGGGCAGTCCTTGATCGCGGCGTTGAGCATGCCGGGCAGCTTCAAGTCCGCGCCGTAGATC
>JANOEG010000359.1:0-11604 GCA_031413095.1 Burkholderiales bacterium
TGTTCGCGGGCTCGGTGATGCCGATGTAGTTGTTCTTCGACTTCGACATCTTGTCGACGCCGTCGGTGCCTTCCAACAGCGGCATCGTCAGGATGCACTGCGGCTCCTGGCCGTACTCCTGCTGCAGGTGGCGGCCCATCAGCAGGTTGAATTTCTGGTCGGTGCCACCCAGCTCCAGGTCACTCTTCAACGCCACCGAGTCATAGCCCTGCATCAACGGGTAGAGAAATTCGTGAACCGAGATCGGCGTGCTGGCGGCAAAGCGCTTCGAAAAGTCGTCGCGCTCCATCATCCGCGCCACGGTGTACTTCGCGGCGAGCTGGATCATGCCGCGCGCGCCCAGCGGGTCACTCCACTCGGAGTTGTAGCGAATCTCGGTCTTGGCCGGGTCGAGCACGAGGCTGGCCTGCTTGAAATAGGTCTGCGCATTGGCCTCGATCTGCTCGCGGGTCAGCGGCGGGCGGGTGCTGTTGCGGCCAGAAGGGTCGCCGATCATCGAAGTGAAGTCGCCAATCAGGAAGATCACCTGATGCCCGAAGTCTTGCAGTTGGCGCATCTTGTTGAGCACCACCGTGTGGCCGATGTGCAGATCAGGCGCCGTCGGATCGAGGCCGAGCTTGATGCGCAGCGGCGCGCCGGTGGCCGCCGAGCGCGCCAGCTTGACCAGCCATTCGCCTTCGGGCAGCAGCTCTTCGCAGCCACGCAGGCTGGCGGCCATGGCTTCGCGCACGGCGTCTGTGACGGGATGAACTGGCTTTGCGCTTGTCACGATCGCTGACATGGTCTGAGTGGCTTGCGGGGGTTTGTCACGGGCTGGACAACAAGGTCTCCCCGTAGAATTGGGTCACATTTGTTGCGGTGGCGATCGGGGCAAACACCGAGCCCGCCGAAGCATTGATCTTAAGGGTGCCATTCGCGCCCTTTGTCTGCCCGTCAGCGCGGCCCGAAGCGGCCTGCATTCGAGAGTCAAGCCGTTGGGACCGTTCGAACAGACCACCGCCGCCGCACAGGGCTTTGTGACCCGACATCACCGTGCCATCGTTGGTGCAGCAGCCGTGCTGTTGGCCGGTGTTGGTGTAGCCGCATTCGCCATCGCGCCCCTGGCGCCAGACGCTGCGACATTGCCGCAGCGGGTGATCACCGAGACCGTGTTCGCCGAGCCGGCCGAGCCGCAGCTCGAAGCGTTGGCCGCCCATCGCGTGGACTTGTCCTTCAATGAAACGACTCGCGCCGGTGATTCGGCGCCGTCGGTGCTGCGCCGCCTCGGAGTGACCGATGTCGCGGCCATCGCCTTCATGCGCAATGAGCCCGCTGTGCTGCGCTTGTTCGACGGCCGTGCCGGGCGCAGCGTGCAAGTGCGAACGCGCGCCGATGGCTCGCTTCAGGAGCTGATCGGCCGCTCGCCCGCGCAGGCCGCTGAACAGGCGGCGACGCATTTCACGCGTCTCGTGGTCAGCCGCGACAGTGAGGACAAGTTCGCTGTCAAGGAAGAAGCCGCGGTGCTGCAATCACAGGTCAAGCTGGCCAGCGGCACGATCAAGAGTTCGCTTTTTGCCGCCAGCGACGAAGCGCGAGTGCCCGACGCGATCGCCATCCAGGTGGCGGAGATTTTCTCGGCCGACATCGACATGCATCGCGAGCTGCGCCGCGGCGATACCTTCAGCGTCGTCTATGAGTCGATGACGGCCGACGGCGAAGCGGTGGGCTGGGGCCATAGCACCGGCCGCGTGCTCGCCGCCGAGTTCGTGAACGCCGGCAAGACACATCAGGCGGTCTGGTATCGCGGCGCGGATGGCCGAGGCGCCTATTTCGACTTGTCCGGGCAAAGCAAGCGGCGCTCCTTCCTGGCCAGCCCGATGGAGTTTTCGCGTGTGACTTCGGGTTTTGCGATGCGCTTCCACCCGATCCACCGGACTTGGCGCCAACACAACGGCGTCGACTACGCTGCCCCAACCGGCACGCCAGTGCGCAGCGTCGGCAACGGCGTCGTCGAATTCGCCGGCCGGCAGAACGGTTACGGCAACGTCGTCCAGATCAAGCACGCGAACGATCGCAGCACCCTTTACGCACACCTGTCACGCATCGACGTCAGGAACGGCCAACGCATCGAACAGGGTGCACGCATCGGCGCCGTCGGGTCCACAGGCTGGTCCACCGGGCCGCACCTGCACTTCGAGTTTCTCGTCAACGGCGCGCACCATGATCCGCTGAAGATTGCCAAAGCCAGCGAGACGCTGACGCTTCCGCCAGCGTCGAAGGCCGAGTTCACTGCGCTTGCGCGATCGCTGCAGGCCCAGCTCGACGTTGCCGACACCCTGCTCGGCGCCCGCGGCCGCGCCGAATAGACCTGTGCTCTACATCGGCCTCATGTCGGGCACGTCGCTCGATGGTGTTGATGGCGTGTTGGTTGACATTGGAGCTGACGGCAGCCTGACGCTGCGCGGCCATCGCCATGAAGCGTTCGTCGGCACTCTGCGTGATGAGTTGTTGGCGCTGAACACCTCCGGCAGCGACGAGCTGCACCGGGCTTCGCTTTCGGCACAGAGTGTTTCGCGCGCCTACGCGTCGATCGTCAACGCCCTTCTGTTCGACAGTGGCACGGTGGCGCGTGACGTGCGGGCGATCGGTGCGCACGGGCAGACCGTGCGTCATCGACCCGAGGCCGGCTATACGGCCCAACTGCTCAGCGGCGCCCTGCTGGCCGAAATGACGGGAATTGATGTCGTCTGCGACCTACGCAGCCGCGATGTGGCCGCCGGCGGGCAAGGCGCGCCGCTGGCGCCGGGCTTTCATGCTGCTGTGTTCGGCGATGCCGACGAAACGCGCGCCGTGCTCAACCTCGGCGGCATTTCGAACCTGACTCTGCTCGCGCCGGGCGGGCCGGTGATCGGCTTCGATTGCGGGCCCGCAAACGCGCTGCTCGATGGCTGGTGCGAGCGCCACTTGCAGCAGCCGTTCGACGCTGAGGGGCAGTGGGCTGCGAGCGGCCGAGTGAACGCGCCGCTGCTGACGACGCTGCTCGCCGAGCCCTACTTCGACATGCCGCCCCCGAAGAGCACCGGGCGCGACCTGTTCCACATGGCTTGGCTTGATGCCCACGTCGCTGACATCGCCGCTGCCGATGTGCAGGCGACGTTGGCGGCACTCACTGTCGAATCGGTGGCGCGTGATCTAGAACGGCATGCCCCCCAGACCACGGCACTCTTCGTTTGCGGCGGCGGTGCACGCAACGCGCACCTGATGAGCGGCCTCGCACAGCGCCTGCCGCGCGTGCGTGTAAGCAAGACGGACGAACTCGGTGTGCCGGTGGATCAGGTTGAAGGCGCAGCGTTCGCTTGGCTGGCGCACCGCTTCGTCGAACGCCAGCCCGGCAACCTCGCCGACGTCACTGGGGCCCGTGGACCGCGGCTGCTCGGCGCGCTGTATCCGGCCTGAAAACAAAAAGGCCGCCCGACGGCGGCCTTAGATGCGCAGTGTGGATCGCTCAGGCCGAGAAACTGGACCCGCACCCACAAGTGCTCGTCGCATTCGGATTCTTGATCACGAACTGCGCGCCTTGCAGATCTTCCTTGTAGTCGATCTCGGCGCCCATCAGATACTGCAAGCTCATAGCGTCGATCAGCAACGTGACGCCGTTCTTGGCCATCTGCGTGTCGTCTTCGTTGACGATTTCGTCGAAGGTGAAGCCGTACTGGAAACCCGAGCAGCCGCCGCCTTGCACGAAGACGCGTAGCATCAACTCCGGGTTGCCTTCTTCGTCGACGAGCTGCTTCACCTTTTCGGCGGCGCTGTCGGTGAAGACCAGCGGCAGCGGCATCGCGTCAACAGCAGAAGTCAGGGATTCAGCGATGGCATTCATGATGTCGGTCCTTGCTCGTCATTCTCACATTTGGCTCGAAGCGGCCAGTTTCAAGGCCGGCCGCTCTTCGCTCGGCTTGATGGTGCGCACCTCGCCGTCGATGCCGGCACCCTGATGCATCTCGATCGTACCGTAGCGCACATCGCCCTCGATGCGGGCCTTGGGCTGCAGCTCCAACAGGCCGTCGCACTCGACCGGCCCGATCACACTACCGTTAATGATCACATGGCCGCCCTTGACCTTCCCATGGACGCGGGCTTTCTCGCTGATCACCAGCAGCGTGTTGCTGCCTTCGCCGAGCGCGGTGACATCGCCATGGACTTCGCCATCGATGCGCAATCCCTCTTCGAAGCGCACTTCACCGTGAACCACGGTACCTTCGCCAATGAGGCTGCGGATGGGGGGCTGCTTCTTTGGAAATAGCTTCATGGCGGGCATCCTGGTTTCACAATTTGACCGTCTGGCTGGCGCGCACACCGCCGCTGCCGTCGAGCACACGAACCTGAACACTTTTTACCACGGCCGTGTCCGGATGGTCGAGCATGCCTTCAACGCGCGCGTACTGTTTGAGCGCTAGTGCACGCTGCGCCGGCTGGGGGGTGAAGGTCCAGGGTTTGCCGTCGAGCGTGCCGGCCAACTGGAACTCGTAGCGGCCCTTGAATTCGGACGGCGAGCGGCCGCTTTGCATCACCAGCAACTGATAGCGCAGTTGCCCGGGCTGAATCGGCTCGGCCTGCAAGGCCCGCACCGCCAAGCCATCTCCGGCGGTCGGCAGCAGACGCTCGAAAAAGCCCAGGTCGGCCTTCAGCGCCAGGACTTCGGCTTCAGACTGGCGAAGCTGCTGGCTGAGCCGCTCCTGCGTCACACGCTCGGTCTTGAGCAGGCTGTCGGCGGTGTTGGCAATCGACTGCGCGCGCTCGCGCTCGGAGCGCAGCGTTTCGAGCTCACTGCGCAACTGCGTCAGCTCCTCCTTGCTGGTGCGCTCCAGGCCGGCGATTTCCTTGCCGAACTCGAACGCCCACAAGGCCAGCGATGCAGAAAAGCCGAACGCCACGGCCAACACCACCCAGCGCAGCGGCCATGGCATGTGGCTGCGGATGGCCACGCGCGGGGCGCTGATCGACAGGCGGCGGCGGAAAAGTTTCCAGCGCATGCAGCGGATGGGTTCAACCAAACGAACGAGGCCGCGATCTTGCGGCCTCGAAGCGTTCTTGTCAGCAGTACAAAGTCAGCGTTTGCTGAACTGTTTGCGGCGGCGGGCGCCGTGCAGACCGACTTTCTTGCGCTCGACCTCGCGCGCGTCACGCGTCACGAAGCCGGCTTGGCTCAAGCTGGGTTTGAGCGCCGCGTCATAGTCGATCAGCGCGCGCGTGATGCCGTGGCGAACCGCGCCGGCTTGGCCGGACTCGCCGCCGCCATGCACGTTGACCTTGATGTCGAACGCCGCATCATTGTTGGTCAACATCAGCGGCTGCTTGACGACCATGATCGAAGTCTGGCGACCGAAATACTCCTGTACCGGCTTGCCGTTGACCAGGATCTGACCGCTGCCTTTTTTGATGAAGACCCGCGCCACCGACGACTTGCGCCGGCCAGTGCCGTAGTTCCAATTACCGATCATCGTCGTTCCTTAAAGTGCCAGCGCCTTGGGCTGCTGGGCGCTGTGCGGGTGCGACGCTCCGGCGTACACCTTCAGCTTCTTGACCATCGCGTAGCCCAGCGGGCCCTTCGGCAACATGCCCTTGACCGCTTTTTCCAAGGCGCGCCCCGGGTGCTTGGCCTGCATGTCCTTGAACTTGGTGGCATAAATGCCACCCGGGTAGCCGGAGTGCCGGTAGTAGATCTTGTCTTCGGCCTTGTTGCCGGTGACGCGGATCTTGTCGGCGTTGACGATGATGATGAAATCGCCGGTATCGACGTGAGGCGTGTAGATGGCTTTGTGCTTGCCGCGCAAACGGAGTGCCACTTCGCTGGCAACACGTCCGAGCACCTTGTCGGTGGCGTCAATCACAAACCATTCATGCTTCACTTCGGCCGGTTTGGCGCTGAAGGTCTTCATGAGGGTCTTTCGACATTGAGAGAGAACAATTGGCGGCATGCGGTCGCGAACTGGAGTTCGCACCCGGCCGAGGCGCTGCTTGTCGCACTGCTTGTCGTGCTGCAGCCTCTCGAACGCTTTTCCAGCCGCCACCGGAAAAGCCTGCCAGTGTAGCGCAACATCGCCAATCGACCGATCTTGCTCAATGACGCTGGAGCAAGCTCTCCAACGGCTGAACTGCACACAGGGTAAGCTCGGGTTAACCCTAGGAAGGAGTCCCCGATGGGTTCTATTGCAAACCAAATCCCGCCAACTGGCACCGACAGCGCCCACGTCGATCGCTCAGCGCCAGCGCAGCGCCCGCCCGCCCGGCGTTGGATCCCGATCCGCTCGCTTGCCGAGCGCCATCGGCCGCGAATCCTGGCGCACTTGCTGGCGCTGCCGCAAACCGACCGCTACCTGCGCTTCGGCTACGCGGCGTCCGATGCGCAGATCGCGCGCTACGCTGACTTGATCGACTTCACGCAAGACGAGGTCTTCGGCGTTTTCGACCGTCGCCTCGAACTGATCGCCCAAGCACACCTGGCGGGCCTGCCCCATACGCGCGAAGCCGAGTTCGGTGTTTCGGTGCTGCCCAAAGCGCGTGGCCGCGGCTACGGCGCACGGCTGTTCGACCACGCCGTGCTGCACGCCCGCAACCGTGGCGTGGACACATTGCTGATCCATGCACTGACGCAAAACACGCCGATGCTGCGCATTGCGCGCACGGCGGGTGCCACCGTCGACAGCGAAGGCGGCGAAGCCCTGGCCCGCCTGCGCCTGCCGCCCGACAACCTGCGTTCGCATCTCGACGCGTTTCTTGAGAGCAGCGCTGCCGAGGTCGACTACCGCCTCAAGTTGCAAGGCAAGCGTGGAAACGAAGTGCTCGACGCCATCGGCGAGATCAAGCAGCAAATCGCAGACAACTCGCGTAGTTCGGGCGACTGAATAGCGCCTGCGATCCCCCTGTAGCAAGGGCCAGGCCATTCGCACCGGGGGTGTGCACCGAGGGTGCCATCGCAGCGCTGCGATTACCATGCAGCAACACCAAACCATTGGTCGCTGCGGCTGTCAATTCCCAGAGCGACCGAGTAATTTTGTCGCACATGGAAACCTTGCTGCCGTGGATCGTTGCACTGGCCTCGCTGGTCATATTGGCGGCCGTGCTCATTGCCTGGCGGATGGCTCGAAGCCAAGTGCCACAACCGCAACCGCTGCCGGCTGAGTGGGCACTCGCGCCAAGGCCGGTTTTCTCAACCGACGAGCGCCGTGTGTATCGGCAGTTGCGTGAAGCCCTGCCGCACCACATCGTGCTGTCGAAGTTGCCGCTGGTGCGCTTCTGTCAGCCGAGCGACCCGAACGAAGTCCGCTATTGGTACGACCTGCTCGGCGCGATCCATGTCACTTTCGCCATCTGCAGCGCCAACGGCCGCGTGTTGGCGGCGATCGATCTTGACACCGACCGCGGCAACTCGCGCCGCGTGCTGCAGATAAAGCAGTCGGTGCTCGGCGCCTGCCGTGTGCGTTACCTGCGGTGTCCGGTCGACAACCTGCCCTCCATCGCCGAGCTGCAGCTGCTCGTTCCGCAGGGCGCTTCGGCATCGCGCGGGCCGCAGCCGGCGCCGAGCCGGCCGGCCGCTCGCGAAGAGCAGGCGCCGACGTCCGTCACGCCGATGCGGCGCCGCGAACGCGCCACCTTGTGGCAAGACTCGACCTTCTTCCAGGACTCGTTCTTTGCGCCCGACGTCCGAGCGGACAACAGCCTCACCGGCGACTTGCCGCCCTACGATCCATCACGCGTCGCATCGTCATTGGACGTGGAGCCACCCGAGCGCGAGCCCGAGCGACTGGACGACGCCGAGGACACACAGCCCGGCGAGGGGCAACGCTTGCCCGGCACCGGCACGCACAACTGATCCGAGGCCGAGAATGCGCGCATGAACTTGCGCGCTGATCAATCTGCCGGGCCTTCGCCACTGGGCTACGCCGATCTAGAACCGGCACGCGTGCTCGACACCCTCGATGCACTCGGCCTGCGCGGCGATGGCCGCCTGCTGCAGCTCAACTCCTACGAGAACCGTGTCTTTCAGGTGCATCTGGAAGACGCCGGCGTTGTCGTTGCCAAGTTTTATCGGCCGGGCCGCTGGAGCGATGCGCAGATCCTCGAAGAGCATGCGTTTGGCCAAGAGCTGGTGAGCAACGACGTACCGGTGATTGCGCCGCGCCTGTTGCAGGCGGTTGACCCGAGCGCCGTGTTGATGGGCACACCACCGACGCTGGCCCATGTGACGCTCGACGGCGTGACCTACCGCGTCACTGTCAGCGACCGCCATGCCGGCCGCGGCCCCGAGCTGGAAGACCCGAACGTGCTCGAGTGGCTCGGCCGCTTTCTCGGCCGGCTGCATGCCGTGGGCCAGCGCTCAGCGTTTGCACACCGGCGCACGATCGGCCCGGCGTGGGTCGCCGCCGCGCGCGACCGGCTGCTGCGAGGCGAGTACATCCCCGAGGGCGAGCGCGATGTATGGCTAGCGCGTTGCGACGAAGCGCTCACCCTGATCGAGCAAGCCTTCGCCCACGTCGGCGCGGTGCGAACGCTGCGCCTGCATGGCGACTTCCACCCGGGCAACATCATGTGGCGCGACGAGGGCCCGCACGTGGTCGATCTCGACGATGCCTGCAACGGCCCCGCCGTGCAAGACCTGTGGATGCTGCTGTCCGGCGACACCCAGACCGTGCGCCAGCAACTCGCCATCTTGCTCGAGGGCTATCGCAGCTTCACGCGCTTCGACGAGCGCGAACTCGCCCTCGTCGAGCCCTTGCGCACACTGCGCATGATCTGCCACAGCGCCTGGATTGCAGAGCGCTGGAGCGACCCCGCTTTCCCGATCGCGTTTCCGTGGTTCGGCAGCGGCAGCTACTGGGCACAGCAGGCGATGCAGATCTCCGAGCAGATCGACGCCATGCGCGATCCGCCTTCGCTGTCGTCCTTCAGCTAGACGTCAACAAACGCGTCACGCGCTGCACATGCGATGCCGGGTCTTCGAGCTGGCCGCCTTCGGCAAGCCAAGCCTGGTCGAACAGAAGATGCGCCAAGTCGTCGAAGTGTTTGTCGTCCGACTCCAGGCGCTTCACCAGCGCATGCTGCGCATTGACTTCGAGGATCGGTTGGCTGGCCGGCGCCGTCTGCCCGGCCTGCTTCAACAAGCGCGCCAGGTGCCCACTCATGTCGCCCTCTTCGACGACGAGGCAGGCCGGTGAATCCACCAGGCGCGTCGTCACGCGAACGTCTTTCGCGCGATCTTTCAACGCCGCCTTGAGCTTTTCCTGCACCGGCTTGAAGGCCTCGGCCGCGGCCTCGATCGCCTTCTTCTCTTCTTCATCTTGCAGCGAGCCCAGATCGACCGCCCCCTTGGCCACCGACTGCAGCGCCTTGCCTTCGAACTCGTACAGGTGCGCAAGCATCCACTCGTCGACACGATCGGCGAGCAGCAGCACCTCGATGCCCTTCTTGCGGAAAACTTCAAGTTGCGGGCTCGACTTCGCCGCGGCAAGCGTGTCCGCGGTGACGTAGTAGATCGGCTCCTGACCTTCCTTCATGCGCGACAGGTAGTCGGCAAACGAAACGCCGGCATCGGCATGCGTCGAGGAAAACCGCAGCAGCTTGGCCAGGCGTTCGGCGTTGCCATGGTCTTCGCCGACACCTTCCTTCATCACCGCGCCGAACTCTTTCCAGAAATCGGCGTATTTGTCCTTCTGGTTCTCAGCAAGGTCTTCGAGCATCGACAACACGCGCTTGGTCGCGCCTTCGCGGATCGTCTTCACGTCGCGGCTCTCCTGCAGCAGCTCGCGGCTGACGTTGAGCGGCAGGTCGGCCGAGTCGATCACGCCCTTGACGAAACGCAGGTACGCCGGCATCAGCGCCTGCGCGTCATCCATGATGAAGACGCGCTTGACGTACAGCTTGACTCCCGCACGCTTGTCGCGGTTGTGCATGTCGAACGGCGCCTTCGCCGGCACGTAGAGCAGTTGCGTGTACTCGCTGCGGCCCTCGACGCGGTTGTGCGTGTAGGCCAGCGGCGGGTCGCTGTCGTAGCTGATCTGCTTGTAGAACTCCTGGTACTCGGCGTCGGTGACCTCGCTCTTCGGCCGCGTCCACAGCGCCGCGGCCTTGTTGACGGTCTCCCACTCGTCTTCGAGCACCGTCTTGGCTTCCTCGGCGATCCACTTCTCCTTCTTCATCAGAATCGGCAGCGAGATGTGGTCCGAGTACTTGCTGATGATCGACTTCAGTTTCCAGGTCTTCGCAAAGTCTTCTTCGCCGTCGCGCAGGTGCAGCGTCACGTCGGTGCCGCGCACCGGTTTGTCGATCGTCTCGACATCGAACTGGCCGCTGCCATCGCTCGTCCAGCGCACGCCTTCGGCCGCCGAGAGTCCCGCGCGCCGCGACTCGACGCTGATGCGGTCAGCGACGATGAAGCCCGAGTAAAAGCCAACGCCGAACTGGCCGATGAGGTTCGCATCGCCCTTCTTGTCACCGAGCTTGGCGATGAAATCGCGGGTGCCGCTCTTGGCGATCGTGCCCAGGTGCTCGATCGCCTCGGCCTGGCTCATGCCAATGCCGTTGTCGCGGATGGTGATCGTCTTCGCCGCTTCATCGAAGAAGACGTGGATCTTCAGCTCGCTGTCGTTCTCGAACAGCGTGGCATCGTCCAGCGCCTCGAAGCGCAGCTTGTCGCAGGCATCGCTGGCGTTGGAGACCAGCTCGCGCAGGAAGATCTCCTTGTTCGAGTACAGCGAATGGGTGACGAGGTGCAGGATCTGCTGGACCTCGGCTTGGAAAGCGTGAGATGTTTTGGTGGTCATGACCGTCGCAATCAAATGAACAGGGAGGCGCGGAGAACTGCGGTCGCGCGCCGGAATTTCAAGTCAGGGCATGCCCTCAGCCGTACCGCGCTGCCGTCAACCCACTCATGTCGATCGCCGGCTTCCGGCCGCCGATCAGATCGGCCATCACCCGCGCCGTGCCTGCGGCCATCGTCCAGCCGAGCGTGCCATGGCCGGTGGCGATGAACAGGTTGGGCATGCCGGTGCCGCCGACGACGGGCGTGCCGTCGGGTGTCATCGGCCGCAAACCGCACCAGAACTCGCTGCGGCCGAGGTCGCCGCCGTCGGGGAACAGGTCGGCGACGACATGCATCAGCGTGCGCCGCCGCGCTTCGTGCAGGCGCAGCGTGTAGCCGGCGAGCTCGGCAGTGCCACCGACGCGGATGCGGTCGCCCAGGCGCGTGATGGCGATCTTGTGCGTCTCGTCCATCACCGTCGACTCGGGCGCACCGCGCGCATCGGTGATCGGCACGGTGATCGAGTAGCCCTTGACCGGATAGACCGGGATCTCGATGCCCAGCGGCGACAGCAGCTTGGGGGAGTGGCTGCCCAGGGCAACGAGGTACGCGTCGGCCTGCAGGCGGCCCTGCTCGGTGACGATGCCGGTGATGCGTTTGCCATCGGTGAGCAGGGACTTGACCTGCTCGTTGAAGCGCAGCTTCGCACCCTTGGCCTCTGCCATCTCGGCAATGCGGTTGGTGAACTTGAAGCAGTCGCCGGTTTCGTCGCCGGGCAGGCGCAGGCCGCCGACGAACTTGTCTTTCACCCGCGCCAACGCGGGCTC
>JANOEG010000360.1:0-9597 GCA_031413095.1 Burkholderiales bacterium
GCGTCGGTGGGCAATGCCAATCAGGGCGTGTGGATCAATGCCGCGGGCAACACCGTCGGTGGCACCGCGGCCGGCCAGGGCAATGTCATCAGCGGCACGGTCAACTGGGTTGGCCTGGAGTTGGGCAGCGGCGCGTCGGGCACGCTGATCGCAGGCAACCTGATTGGCCTGAACGCCGCTGGCACAGCGGCGCTGGGCAATGCCGGAGGCGGCGTCGTCATCGCGTCGGCTAACAACACCATCGGCGGCATCACCGCAGCGGCCCGCAACGTCATCTCCGGCAACGGCGACCGCGGCCTGACGCTGACGGGCGCCAGCGCGACGGGCAACGTCATCATCGGCAACTTTTTCGGCACCAACATCAGCGGCACGGCTGACGTGAACGGCGGCACCGCCACCGACGGCATGAGCGGGGTGGTGTTTGACGTCGGTGCGAGCAACAACCGCCTCGGCACCGACGCCGATGGCAGCAACGACGTGGCCGAGCGCAACATCGTCTCCGGCAACAACTGGTACGGCGTCGAGTTCATCGGCGCCGGCACCAGCGGCAACGTGGTGCAGGGCAACTACATCGGTGCCGATGTCACGGGCCAAGTGGCGCTGGGCAATGCAGCAGGCGGCGCATCATTGTGGAATGGCGCGACCAACAACCGACTGGGCTCCGGCGCCGCAGGTGCGGGCAACGTGATCTCGGCCAACGTCACGGGCGTGCAGGTGGCCAACGGCGTGACGAACAACAAGGTGCAAGGCAACCTGATTGGCTTGGCGGCCGACGGCATCACAGCGCTGGGCAACAGCGGCGTGGGCGTCCATTTCTACAACGGCGGCACGGCCGCGCTGGTCAGCGGCAACATCATCGGCACCGACGCCGACGGCAGCAACGACGCCGGCGAGCGC
This sequence comes from Burkholderiales bacterium, assembly GCA_031413095.1. Classification (GTDB taxonomy): domain Bacteria; phylum Pseudomonadota; class Gammaproteobacteria; order Burkholderiales; family Burkholderiaceae_C; genus CADEEN01. Next base: position 898 of record JANOEG010000360.1, read on the forward strand.
AACGTCATCTCGGCCAACAATCGTGGCGTGGCGATGGAGGATGCCGAGGTCACAGGCAACGTCGTCGCCGGCAACTTCATCGGCACTGATGCCAGCGGCCTGCTGGACCGGGGCAACACCTTGCACGGCGTGGTCCTGCTCGATGGTGCCCACGCCAACACCATCGGTGGCAGCCTGGCCGCGCAGCGCAACGTCATCAGTGGCAACAACGGCACCGGCATCGAAGTCAATGGCGAGGCCAGCGACGGCAACATCCTGCGCGGCAACTGGATCGGTGTGGCCGCCAACGGCGCCAGCGCGCTCGGCAACGGCGGCCATGGCATCTACGTCCTCGACGGCGGCGACAACACGTTGGTGGGCGGCAGCGGTGCGAACGAAGGCAACTGGATCGCCTCGCCCACACTGGGCGGCATCTTCGTCAAGGGCGATTCCACCGGCACCGTCATCCAGGGCAACCGCATCGGCACCGACCTGGCGGGCACGGCCAACTGGGGCACCGGACAGATCGGCATCCTGCTCGAAAACGGCGCCAGCCAGACCCTCGTCGGGGGTACGACGGCCAGTGCGGGCAACGTCGTGGCCTACGCTGGGCAAGGCGGGCTTTTCCAGACCGGCATCGCCGTTATCGACGCCAGCAGCACCGGCAACGTCTTCTTGCGCAACAGCGTCTACGCCAGCGACGGCCTGGGCATCGACCTCGGCAACGATGGCGTGAATGCGAACGATGCAGGCGACGCCGACAGCGGTGCGAACAACCTGCTCAATGCGTTGACGCTCGATGCGGCGACGGCCGATGGCAGCACGCTGTCCGTCGCCGGAGGATACGTCGGCGCGCCGGACACGTACTACCGCATCGACGTTTACAGCAACACCAGCGCCGAGCCGTCAGGCACCGGCGAGGGCCGAACCTGGGTCGGCACGGTCAACATGTCAGTCGGCGCGAGCGGCTCGCTCAGCGGCAACTACAACTTCAGCGCGGCCGTGGCGGCGGGCGCCTACATCAGCGCCACGGTGACGCGTGCCGACGCGAGCTACACCACCTTCTACGAGACCTCGGAGTTCTCGAATCACGTCGTGGCAACGGCGCCGCACGTGGCTCCTGCGGGCTCCAACGGCACCATCAGCACCGTCGAGGACACGGTTTACACCTTCGCGACGGCCGACTTCGGCTTCAGCGATGGCGACGGTGACAGCCTGCAGCGCGTCTGGTTCGACACGCTGCCAGCGTCGGGCACGCTGCTCTGGAACGGCTCGGCGTTTGCTGCGGGCAACTGGATCAACGCCAGCGACATCGCGTCGGGCCTGCTGACCTACACGCCGGCAGCCGACGTCAACGGCGCTGCCGTGGCCAACTTCACCTTCCGCGTTCAGGACGACGGCGGCGCGCTCGGCGGCGGCGCTGATACCGACGCGTCGGCCAACACGCTGACCATCAACGTCAGCGCCGCCAACGATGCGCCGGTGATCACCAGCAACGGCGGCGGCGCCACCGCAGCAATCGGCGTCGCCGAAAACCAGACCGCGGTCACGACGGTGACGAGCAGCGACGTCGACGGCGGCGCTGCCGTGTACTCGCTCGTTGGCGGCGCCGATGCGGCGCACTTTTCCATCAACGCGAGCAGCGGCGCGCTGACATTCAATGCAGCGCCCGATTTCGAGTCGCCCACGGATGCCGGTGCCAACAACGTGTATGACGTGACGGTGCAGGTCGCCGACGGCAACGGCGGCACGGACACGCAGGCCGTGGCGGTGACAGTGACCAACGCCTTCGGCGTGCCGGCGGCGACTGCCGATGCGGCCACAGGCAACGAAGATGGGGTGATCACCGGCAACGTGCTGGGCAACGACAGCCTTGGCGAACCCGGTGTGCTGACAGCAATTGCAGTGTCGAGCCCAGCCAATGGCTCGCTGAGTCTGAACGCCGACGGCAGCTACACCTACACGCCGAACGCCGACTTCAGCGGCAGCGACAGCTTCCAGTACCTGGCGGTCGATCCGGCGGCCGGCCCCTCTCACTACTGGGGTCTGGAAGGCAACGGAGCCGATGCGCTCGGCGGCGCCCACGGCGTGGTGTCAGGCTCGCCGACGACTGTCACCGGCGACGCCGGCAGTGCGCTTCAGTTCGACGGCATCGACGACCACGTGGTGCTGCCGGATGTGAGCTACGGCAACGAATTCACACTCTCGTTCCAGTTCAAGGTCGCCGACAACAGCGGCACCGGCCTGCAGTACTTCTACAGCCATGGCAGCCTGCCCACGGCCGCATTGCCGAACACCTTGCAGGTCGCACTGGTCGAGAGCGGCTATTCCATTCCCGTCCAGCAGAACAGCATCGTCACCACGGTCTGGGACAACAACGACACAGCGGGGCAAGTCTTCGTCGACATCGCCGGCCTGATCGGTGACGGGCAATGGCATCTGTACACGCTGACCGTTCGCAGCGGCGGTGGCATCGAGGTTTACGTCGACGGCGTGTCGCGGGGCACGCTGGCCACCGGCGGCGAGGCCATCAACCCGACCGGCAATGCCTACCTCGGCGCTCGCTCAGATCTGGACCCGTCGCGCTTCCTCAACGCGGGTGGTGCGATGGACAGCGTGGCGCTGTACGACCGCGCACTGAGCGCTTCGGAAGTCGGCAGCCTGAGTGCCACGCCGCAGCAGGCGACCGTGACCCTGACCGTCAATTCGGTCAACGACGCGCCGGTGATCACCAGCAACGGTGGCGCAGCGAACGCGTCGTTCAACATGGCCGAGAACCAGACTGCCGTCACCACCGTGACGTCGAGCGATGTCGATGGCGGCGCGGCGGTGTACTCGATCGTCGGCGGCGCCGATGCGGCGCGCTTCACCATCGATGCGACGACAGGTGTGCTGACCTTCAACGCTGCGCCCGACCATGACGCGCCTGCGGATGTGGGCGCCGACAACATCTACGACGTGACGGTGCAGGTCAGCGACGGTGCTGGCGGCGCCGACACGCAGGCCATCGCTGTCACGGTCACACCGGTCAACGACAACGCACCGGTCATCACCAGCAATGGTGGCGGCGCCTCGGCATCGGTCAGCGTCGCGGAGAACCAGACCGCGGTCACGACCGTGGTGGCAACCGACGCGGACCTGCCGGCGCAGATCCTCAGCTATGCGATCGTCGGCGGCGCCGACGCGGCGCTGTTCACGATCGATCCGGCGACGGGTGCGCTTGCCTTCGCCGCCGCCCCGGACCGCGAGGCGCCGGTGGACGCAGGCGGCGACAACGTTTACGACGTGATCGTGCAAGCCAGCGACGGTACCGGCGGCACCGACACGCAGGCCATCGCAGTCACGGTGAGCAATGCCAACGAGGCCCCGCTGTTGACCACCAGCGCCGGCTCGGTGCAGTACTACGAGAACGATGCACCGGTCGTCATCGACGCCGGCCTCGTGCTGTCGGACGTGGACAGCGCCGTGCTGACCGGTGCCACGGTGCGCATCACGGTCGCCTACAACAGCGCGCAGGACGTGCTCGCCTTCACCAACCAGTTGGGCATCAGCGGCTCGTGGGACGGCGTCACGGGCATGCTGACCCTGAGCGGCAGCGCCTCGGTGGCCGACTACCAGGCAGCGTTGCGCACGATCGCCTACGTCAATGGCAGCGAAGACCCGACGATCGCCGTCCGGACCGTGTCCTTAACAGTCAGCGACGGTGCGCTGTCCAGCGCCGCCGCAACACGTGAGGTGCAGGTCGTGGCCTGGAACGACGCGCCGGTAACCGACGACGTGAACGCCAGCGGAGCCGAGGACGCCGGCGCCATCGCGATCACGCTGACAGGCAGCGACGTCGACGGCAGTGTCGACGCCTTCCGCATCGACAATCTTCCCGCCAACGGCACGCTGTACCGCGATGCGGGCGCCACCTTGTCTGTCAGCGCTGGCGTCGACTACGCAGCCAGCGGGCAGGCGCTGACGCTGTACTTCGTGCCGGCATCGGACTGGAACGGCACGACGACATTCCAATACATCGCCAAGAGCGCCGAAGGCCTCGAGGACACCACGCCCGCCACCGCGACCGTCACGGTCACTGCAATCAACGACGCGCCGGTCATCGGCAGCAACGGCGGCGGCCCGACGGCGTCTGTGAGCGCCGCCGAGAACCAGACGGCAGTGACGACGGTCACGTCGTCCGACGTCGACGGCGGCGTCGCTGCCTACACGATCGTCGGCGGGGCCGATGCCGCGCGCTTCATCATCGATGCTGCCACGGGTGCCCTGGGATTCAGCGCGGCACCGAACTTCGAGGCCCCGGCCGACGCTGACGGCGACAACGTTTACGACGTGACCGTGCAGGTGAGCGACGGCAACGGCGGCACGGACACGCAGGCCCTCGCGGTGACGGTGACCAACGTCAACGAGGCCCCGACGATCACCAGCAGCGCAGCGCTCAGCGTGGCGGAGAACCAGAACGCGGTGGTTACCGTGACGAGCAGCGATGTCGATGGCGGCGCTGCGGTGTACAGCATCGCCGGCGGCAGCGACGCTGCGCTGTTCTCGATCGATGCCGCGACGGGCGCGCTGACGTTCAACGCCGCGCCGGACTTCGAGGCCCCGGCCGATGCCGATGGCGACAACGTCTATGCCGTGACGATCCAGGCGTCGGACGGCAACGGCGGCACGGCCACACAGGCGATCGCGGTCACGGTGAATAACGTCAACGAAGCGCCGGTCATCACGAGTGGTTCGGCTGTCGGAGTGGCTGAGAATCAGACTGCGGTGATGTCCGTTACGTCGAGCGACGTCGACGGCGGGGCCTTGAGTTTCGGCATCGCCGGCGGGACCGACGCCGCGCGCTTCAGCATCGATCCGGTGACCGGCATCCTCACCTTCAACACGGCGCCCAACTTCGAGGCCCCGACCGACGTTGGCGCCGACAACGTCTACGACGTGACCGTGCAGGTGAGCGACGGCAACGGCGGGATCGACACCCAGGCGATCGCGGTGACGGTGACCAATGTCAACGAAGCGCCCGTGATCACGAGTGGCGCGGCGGTCAGCGCGGCCGAGAACCAGACTGCCACCCTGACCGTGACGATCAGCGACGTCGATGGCGGCGCGCCGAGCTACAGCATCGTCGGAGGCGCGGATGCGGTGCTGTTCAGCATCGATCCGGGCACGGGTGTGCTGACCTTCAACGTTGCACCTGACCACGAGGCGCCGAACGACGTCGGTGGCAACAACGTTTACGACGTGACGGTTCAGGTCAGCGACGGCAACGGCGGCACCGACACGCAAGCGATTGCGGTGACGGTGACCAACCTGAACGAAGCGCCCGTCATCACCAGTGGCGCGGTCGTCACTTCGGCCGAGAACCAGGCGGCCGTGATGACGGTGACCAGCAGCGATGTCGATGGCGGCACGCCGACCTACAGCATCGTCGGCGGCGCCGATGCTGTGTTGTTCAGTATCGACACGGTCACGGGCGTGCTGACTTTCAATGCCGCGCCGAACCACGAGTCTCCGACAGACGCCGGCACCAACAACGTCTACGACGTGACCGTGCAGGTCAGTGACGGCAACGGCGGCACGGACACGCAGGCCATCGCGGTGACGGTGACCAACGTCAACGAAGCGCCGGTGATCACCAGCGGCGCTGCCTTCAGCGCGGCCGAAAACCAGACCGCGGCGGCGATCGTCACGTCGGGCGACGTCGACGGTGGTGCGCCGAGCTACAGCATCGTCGGCGGTACCGATGCGGCGCTGTTTAGCATCGATCCATCGACCGGCGTGCTGACCTTTAACTCTGCGCTCAACTTCGAGGCACCAGCCGACGCGGACGGCGACAACGTCTACGACGTGACGGTCCAGGTCAATGACGGCAACGGCGGCACGGACAACCAGACGATCGCCGTGACAGTGACCAACGTCAACGAAGCACCGTTGATCACGAGTGGCGCTACGGTCAACGTGGCCGAGAACCAGACGGCAGCCACCACGGTGACGTCAAGCGACGTGGACGGTGGCGCGCCGATCTATAGCATCGTTGGCGGCGCGGACGCGGCGCTGTTCAACATCGATGCGGTGACCGGCGTGCTGGTGTTCATTGCCGCGCCCGACTTCGAGGCCCCCGCCGACGCCGGTGCCGACAACATCTACGACGTGACGGTGCAGGTCAGCGACGGCAACGGCGGCCTGGATACGCAGGCGTTGGCGGTTCGTGTGACCAACGTCAACGAAGCGCCGGTCATCACCAGCAACGGTGGCGGTGCGTCGGCCGGTGTCTCGATCGCCGAGAACCAGACAGCAGTGTCGGTCGTCGCTTCGACCGACGTCGACGGCGGCGCTGCGCAGTACGGCATCGCCGGTGGCGCCGATGCAGCAGCGTTCACGATCGATGCGGCCGCGGGCACCTTGAGCTTCCGCGCTGCGCCCGACTTCGAGGCGCCGTCGGATGCCGACCAGGACAATGTCTACGAGCTCGTGGTCAGCGTCGATGACGGCAACGGCGGCACCGACATGCAGTCGATCGCCGTGGCCGTCACGGGCATCAACGAAGCGCCGGGCAACATCGCACCCGCGGCGGCCGAGCTGATCGAAAACGCCCCCGCCGGCACGGTGGTGGCGATCGTCTCGGCCAGCGACCCCGACGCCGGCGACCTGTTCACCTTCACGCTGGTCAACGACGGCGCGGGCCGCTTCGTCGTGGACCCCGCCAGTGGCCGGCTGCAGGTGGCGCCGGGCGCTGCCTTCGACTTCCAGACGGCACCCAGCCACACGCTGGTCCTGAGGGTCACCGACGCGCAGGGGCTTCGCACCGAGCAAGCGATCGTTGTCACGTTGCGCGACGCGGCCGAGGCGCCGCCGCACATGGTGCCGCCTTAAATGACACCCCCGCCGGCGCCGGCGCCTGCGCCGACACCGGCCCCGGGGCCGAACGCACCGACGGTCACGCCCGTCGTTTCAAGCACCCTCGAGGAGATCGTGCGCGGCGATGGGCGGGAAGCGGCCGCAGCGGCAACGGAGGGGCTCTTCGGCGCAACGACCGACAGCGATCCGGGCCGTGACGCTCGCTGGCAACCTCAGCGCGGCCGATCGGCGGACATCGACGGGCCTTTGTTGGTGGCCAGCGTGTCGCTTGGGTTCGACGTCAACGGCTTGGGCGGCTGGAGCGAAGACGCGCTCAATGCTTTGCTGCAGCCGCAGAGCGAGGGCTCAGGGCAGCGTTTTGGTCTGTTCGCGCTGCGCGGCTCGTTGATCGAGACAGATACCAGCGACGGTTCATCGCGCACGGCGAGTCGCGATTCCGACGACGCTCTGCTGGCCGCGCTGCAGGACCCCGTGCGTGTGGCCAGCGCCACGCTGACGGCTGGCTTCGTCTGGTGGCTGACCCGCAGCGGTGGCCTGCTGACCAGCATCCTGATGGGCATTCCGGCCTGGCGCCACGTCGATCTGCTGCCTGTGCTGGCCCCTGCGCGCGACGATGAAGACGACGACGGCCTGGGCGCCGAGTCTCAAGACGATGAGGCCAGGGCCAGCCAGCGCGACAGCCTGATCGATGACATGTTCTCCAACACCAGCCGCATGTTCGGTGAGTCGCGCCATTTGAGCTGATATGAAACGCCCCAGTCCCCTCGTCCAAATGACCATGGCCCTGGTGGCCCTGTGCAGCACCCTGGTCATTCTCGGTTCGCTCTTTCTCGACACCATGCCCGACCGTGGCGCGCAGGAGCGGGCGGTGCGCAAGGCGGTCGGTGAGGCGCTGGCGGTGCAACTGGCCGAGATGCTGCGCCGCGACGATCCGCGCGAGATCGAGAAGGCCATGACCGCCATCGTCGCCCGCACCGACGGCCTGCGCTCGGTGGGCGTGCGCCGCGCCGACGGCACGCTGGTCCTCAACACCGCCGCGCATGTGCAGGGCTGGCAGATCGGCGAGCAGGAGCAGTCGCGGCCTGAGCAGATCACGGTGCCGCTGTCTGCGCAGGGTCAGCGCTGGGGCCGCGTCGAGATGGCCTTTGCCGCCGACAACACGCACCCGGTGCTGGCGTTCTTCAAGGAGCCGCTGGTGCAGATGCTGCTCTTCGTCGGCGTGGCCGGCTGGCTGGTGTTTGGCCTGTACATGCGCCGGGCTTTGCAGCATCTCGACCCGGCGTCCGTTGTGCCCGAGCGTGTGCAAGGCGCCTTCGATGCCATGGCCGAGGGGGTCGTCGTGCTCGACTCGCGCGGCCGGGTGATGCTGTCCAACAAGGCCTTTCGCGGGCTGCACCCGCAACTGGCCGAGGTGCCGACGGGCGGCAACCTGGCCGCGCTGCCGTGGCTGTCGGAATGCCTGCCTGCCGATCCGGCACAGCACCCCTGGTCGCGGGCGATGGCCGAGCGCACGCCCAATGCCGGCACCGCGCTCGAAGCCGGGCAGGGCGCCGACAAGCGCCAGCTCGTGCTCAACGCCGCGCCGATCAGCGATGCCGGCGGCGCCGTGCGCGGCTGCATGGTCACCGTCAGCGACATGTCGGCGCTGCACCGCGCCAATGAAGCGCTGCGCGACGCAATGACGGATCTGGCCAGCTCCAAGCAAGAGGTCGAGCAGAAGAACCTTGAGCTCGAGCGCTTGGCCACACGAGATCCGCTGACCGGTGCGCTCAACCGGCGCGCCTTCCACGCCGCCTTCGACAACACCTGGCGCGACGCCGTACGCGCCCGCGGCAACCTGACCTGCCTGATGGTCGACATCGA
>JANOEG010000361.1:0-1517 GCA_031413095.1 Burkholderiales bacterium
GGCGCAAGGCGGCATCGTTGGCGTTCTGGGCAGTGACGACAGCATCGAATCGCATGTGCGCGACACCCAGGACGCCGGGGCCGGGCTGGTCGACGAGCACACCGCGCGATTCATCGCAGAGCGCAGCGCGCGCGCGGTGGAGTGGCTGGTGGGCGAGGGGGTGCCGTTTTCGGCCGACCCGGACGGGCCGCTCGGCCTGCACCTGACGCGCGAAGGCGGCCACGCGGTGCGCCGCATCGCCCATGCGGCCGATGCCACCGGCCGTGCGATCCACGATGCATTGCTGGCCAAGGCCAAGGCGCATCCGAACGTGACGTTGCGCGAGCGCTGGATGGCTGTGGACCTGATCACCTCTCGGCATGTCACGGGCGATGAGAGCCCGCGCTGCCATGGCGTTTATGCGCTCGACATCGACAACGGGCGCGTCGAAACGCTGGCAGCCTCACACGTGGTGCTGTCCACCGGCGGCGTCGGCAAGGTCTATCGCTACACCAGCAACCCGGACACCGCCACCGGCGACGGCATTGCAATGGCGTGGCGTGCCGGTTGCCGGGTTGGCAACATGGAGTTCATCCAGTTCCACCCGACCTGCCTGTACCACCCGCAAGAGCGCAGCTTCCTGATCACCGAAGCACTGCGCGGTGAGGGCGCGCACTTGAAGTTGCCGGATGGCACACGCTTCATGAAGGCTCATGACCCGCGCGAGGAACTTGCGCCGCGCGACATCGTCGCGCGTGCGATCGACTTCGAGATGAAGAAGCACGGCCTGGACCATGTGTGGCTCGATGCGACGCACCTCGGCGAGGTGTTTCTGAAGGAACATTTTCCGACGATCCACGCGCGCTGCGCCAAGCTCGGCATTGACATCGCGCGGCAGCCGATCCCGGTGGTGCCGGCGGCGCACTACACCTGCGGCGGCGTTGTGACCGACCTCGAAGGCCGCACCGATCTGCCTGGCCTGTACGCCGTCGGCGAGACCACTTACACCGGCCTGCATGGCGCAAATCGGCTGGCCAGCAATTCACTCCTCGAGTGCGTCGTTCTCGGCCACACCTGCGCTCAGGCCATCATCGAAGCAGCACCGTCGCCCAGCGCAACGCTGCCGCCGTGGGACGAAAGCCAGGTCGAGAACGCCGACGAGCAGGTCGTGATCTCGCACAACTGGGACGAGCTGCGCTTGATGATGTGGAACTACGTCGGCATCGTGCGCACCACCAAGCGCCTGGAGCGCGCGTTGCACCGCATCGACTTGCTGAAAAGCGAGATCGACGAGTACTACGCCAACTTCCGCGTCACGCGCGATCTTCTGGAGCTGCGCAACCTCGTCGAATGCGCCGAACTGATCGTGCGCTCAGCGTTGTCGCGGCATGAGAGCCGCGGCCTGCACTTCAGCCGCGACTACCCGCGCACGTTGCCGGTGAGTTTCCCGACGGTGCTGATTCGTCCTACGCGCTCCGACTGAAAATGTTTCTCGGGGCTTGTCGTTTTAGGGGCAACTTCGAGTTCTCGTTCCCGCT
>JANOEG010000362.1:0-4791 GCA_031413095.1 Burkholderiales bacterium
GTAGGGCGACTGGGCCCGCACCAGCAGCACCATCGGCGCCTCGACCAGCATGGCCAGGTGGGTGAAGTCGGCCACCGAATCGAAGGGCATCACGTTGCGCGTGGCCGCGGCGTAGATGTGCACCGAGGCGTGGCTCACCAGCAGCGTGTAGCCGTCGGCGGGCTGCTTGGAAACGTAGTCGGTGCCGATCAGGCCACCGGCACCCGGCTTGTTCTCGACCACCACCGTCTGCCCGATGGCCTGCGACAGGTGGGGCGCCATCAGCCGGGCCACGGTGTCCACCAGGCCACCGGGCGGAAACTGCGCGACCAGGCGCACCGGTCCGCGGCTGGGCCAGGCGCTCTGGGCGCTGACCCAGGCCGGTGTTGAGAGGGCTGCCGCACCGGCGGCCAGAACGACGCGACGCTTCATGGAAACTCCTATGTGGGTGTTGAGCAGACACGCCGAATTCGCAGAAACCATGCCAAGCGGCCCCGTGCTGCCTGCGGGTGGCCCCGCTCGCGGTCGGGCCCGCTTCGTGCTGAGGTGGTGCGCCGCTGCACCGCTTCTGGCGCCCACCGCACCAACCTGATCTCATCGAAGGAAGCACACATGCCCGCCACCTACCTGGGCGCGCTGCCCGACCACGGCCGCTTTGGCTACAGCGCCATCACGGCCCGGCCCGCATACCGCTGGCCCGGCGGCGCGGGCCTGGCTGTGTACGTGGCGCTGAACCACGAGCACTTCGCCTTCGGCGAGGGTCTCGGCGCCGCGATCGGCCCGCCGTCGCCGCAGCCCGACGTGCTGAACTACAGCTGGCGCGAGTACGGCAACCGCGTCGGCGCCTGGCGTTGCCTGGAGCTATTCGACGAACTGCGCTGGCCTGCCGCGGCGCTCATCAACACTGCGCTGTACGAGCATTGCCCCGAGCTGGTGGCGGCCTGCGTGGCGCGCGGCGACGAACTCGTCGGCCACGGCCACAGCAACGCCGAACGTCAGGGCGGACTGGACGAAGCCGACGAGCGCGCGCTGCTGGCGCTGTGCCGCGACCGCATCGGGCGGCACAGCGGGAAGGCACCGGCGGGCTGGCTGTCACCGTGGATCAGTGAGAGCCTTCTCACCCCCGACCTGCTGGCCGAGACCGGCTACCGCTACACGCTGAACTGGTGCCACGACGACCAGCCGGTGGCGATGACGACGCGCAGCGGCCGCACGCTGTGGTCGGTGCCCTACCCGCAGGAGCTGAACGACATCCCGGCGATCGTGGTGCGCCAGATGGACGGCAAGGACTTCGCGCAGATGATCGTCGACCAGTTCGACGAGATGCTCGCGCAGTCGCAGCGCGAGCCGCAGATGCCGCTCGTGATGGGCATCGCGCTGCACCCCTACATCGTCGGCCAGCCTTACCGGCTTCGCCACCTGCGCCGGGCGCTGCGCCACATCGACGCGGCAGCCGCGGGGGGCGGGGTCTGGCTGACGACGCCCGGGGCCATCTGCACGCACGTGGCCGGCCTCGAAGGCGGCGGTGAGACGCCATGAAAGCGCCGAGCGACCCCTACCCGCCTCCGTCTCCGTCTCCCAACACCTGCCGCGCGGCCATCACCGCCGCCCTCGCCCACGCTTCATAGCCCATCACCGGCGCGCGCTTGTCGTTCGGCACCTCGATGTTCACCGGTACGTCGCTCGGCAAACACGCGAACAACGCCTTCAGGTCGATGTCGCCCTCACCCGGCAACAGCCGCTCGCAGCGCGCATCGTGGATCAGGCCCTCGTGCGTGGCCGGTCCGGGCAGGCGACCGTCGCAGATCTGCGCGTAGTGGATCCACTCGCGCGGCAGCGCGGCCACGTCGTCGAGCGACGGGGCGGCGCGCGACCAGTGCAGCGCATCGACCAGGATGCCGACGTTGGGTTGCGCCACCGCGGTCAGCAGCCGACGCGCCACCGTGACGTCGCGCACCGGGGACCAGGGCGTCGGCTCGACGTCGCAGCTCAGGCCGTGGCGCGCCGCGAGTTCGCACAGCGACGCATACGACGCCGCCAGACGCGAGAGGTCGGGGTCGTCGGCGAGGACGTTGATGACGCGCGCACCCAGGGTCTGGGCCGTGGCCAGCACGCGCTCGTGCGCGGCGGCATCGAACCGCTCGCCGATGCGCAGCAGCTCGATGTCGAAGACGACGATGCCGGTGTCGCGCAGCACGGCCTGCGTTTCGCGCAACGCCGGTGCGTCGTCATGCAGGGGGTAATGGCGCGCGCCCGGCACGACGGGGGTCAGGCGCAGGCCGACGCCCCAGACGCCGGCCTGCGCGGCCAGCTGAATCAACTGCGGCGGCGTGTAGTGCATCGCCTGCAGCGGCGCGAAGGTGTAGCGGCGCGGCGCAGCCATGTTCACACGCCCTCCAGCACGCGCCGCGTCGCGTCGACGCAGGCGCGCGCCCACGCCTCGTAGCCCATCAGCGGCGCGCGGCTGTCGCTGACGATCTCGATGCTCACCGGCAGGTCGGCCGGCAGCGCAGCGAACAGCGCGCGCAGGTCGAAGCCGCCCTCGCCCGGCAACAGGCGCTCGCAGCGTGCGTCGTGGATCAGGCCTTCATGGGTCGTCGGGCCCGGCACCTTGCCGTCGCACATCTGCGCGTAATTCAGGCGCGAGCGCGGCAGGCGCCGCACGTCGTCGAGCGTGCTGGCCGAGCGGAAGACGTGCAGCGCATCGACGAGCACAGCGCCGTTGGGCCGGTCGGCGCCTGCGACGATGCGCGTCGCATCGGGCACCGAGGCGACCGGGCACCAGGGCATCGGCTCGAGGTCGCAGGTCAGGCCATAGGGCGCGGCGGCGTCGCACAGCGCGGCGAAGTTCGCCGTCATGCGGGCCACGTCGGCGTCGTCACCGGCCACGAGGATGTGGCGTGCGTTGAGTGCCGCGCCGACTTCGAAGAATGCGTCGTAGGTTGTCACGTCGAAGCCTGGCGCAATGCGGATGATCTCGAGGTCGAGCACGCGCACGCCGGTGGCGTCGATGCGGGCCTTCGTCTCGCGCAACTGCGGCGAGCCGGGAGGCAGCGGGTGATGCGTGCCGCCGGGCGAGGCCGGCAGCAAGCGGATGCCGCAGGCACCGCAGCCGGTGTCGGCGGCGAGCTGCACCATTTGCGGCGGCGTGTAGGGCAGCGCGATCAGTTGCGCGAGCGAGTAGATGCGGGTCATGGCGTGGTCAAGTGAATTCCGTTCGGCCTGAGCTTGTCGAAGGCGTCTTCGGAGTCAGTGGGCGGGCTGGGCATCGACAAGCTCAGCCCGAACGGGTTGGGTCGGCGTCGATGCCGGCATCGCCAGCGGCGTGCCGGCGGCGTGATGGGCGAGGATGTGGCCGAAGACGAGTGCCGGCCCGAGCGTGATGCCACCACTCGGGTAGTGGCCGCCCATCGCGCTGCTGGCGTCGTTGCCGGCGGCGTAGAGGCCATCGATCGGCGCGTCGTGCGCGTTGAGCACCTGCGAGTGTTGATTGACGGCCAGACCGGCAAAGGTGCCGAGGCTGCCGGGCACGATGCGCACGGCGTAGAACGGGCCGCGCTCGATCGGCGCGACGCAGGGGTTGGGTCCGCTGTGTTCGGCGTCACCCTGCATGCGGTCGTACGGCGTCTCGCCGCGGCCGAACTCTGGGTCGCGACCTTCGTGCGCGTGGCGGTTGAATTCGGTGACGGTGCGGGCCAGTGCCGAGGCATCGATGCCGCACGACGCGGCCAGCGCTTCGATCGTCACGCCGCGCTTCAGGTAGCCCGAGCGCAGCGCCGAGCCGATCGGCAGCGGCCAGGGTTTCGCATGGCCGAGGCCGAAGCGTCGCTGGAAGCGGTGGTCGCAGATCAACCACGCTTCGACGTTGCGGTTCCCGCAGCGCTCGAAGAGCGCACGCATGAAGCTGTGATAGTTGCCGGCTTCATCGACGAAGCGCCGTCCATCGCGCGTCACTGCGATCAGGCCCGGCTTGCCGCGATCGACGAGGTGCGGGAAAGCTTGCGTGCTGCCGTCTGCACGCGGCACCAGCGACACCGGCGCCCACGCGCCGTTGTCGAGCAGCGTGCGATCGACGTGCGCACCCGCGCCCTCGCCCACGCGCAGGCCGTCGCCGCTGTTGGCCAGCGGCGCGGACGACCAATGTTCGCGGCCGCTCGGTGCATGCGGGAACAACGCCGCCTTGCGTGCGTCGTCGTGCGGGAAGCCGCCGCAGGCCAGCACGACGCCGCGGCGGGCACGGATCTCGCGCTCTTCGCCGTTCGATGAACGCACGCGCGCGCCGGTGACGCGGCTGCCCTCGCGCAGCAGCCCCACCACGGCGTGCGACTCGTGCAGCTTCACGCCCTTGTCGAGCGCCGACTTGAACAGCGCCGCGGCGAGCGCGTTGCCAGCCATGCGCACGGTGCCGCGGCCGTGGCGCAGCATGTCCCATGCCTGGCGCAGCACGCGCTTGGTGACGTAGACGAACGAATCCGCGGCACGTCCGGCACGCAGGAAGTGGCGAAAGTCGGCGCCGATGCTGATGCCGAGGAATGACCACAGATCGCAAGGCGGTCGCAGGCGGGCAAGGTGCGGCCCGAGGCGGCGGCCGTCGAACGGCGCGGCGCACAGCGACCGTCCGCCCTCGCGCGCGCCCGGCGCGCGGCCGTGGAAGTCGGGTATCGCATTGCCATCGACGAACGCCAGGGCCGCGTGGTCGAGGTGGAACTGCACCGCGGCTGGACCGTGCGCAAGGAAAGCCTCGATGCGCTCAGCGCGGAACTGCGCGCCGCAGATCGCTTGCAGATAGCGCCGCGGCTCGGCGATGTCTTC
>JANOEG010000363.1:0-3839 GCA_031413095.1 Burkholderiales bacterium
CCGCTGACCGCCACGCCCTCGGCGTTGGCCGGCACCGCGACGTAGAGCGAGTCGCGCATGGTGCCGGCCTCGCCGTCTTCGCGCTCCAGCGTGCACAGCACACCGTAATAGTCCGCCGCGCCGGACAACGAAGCGAAGATCTTCTTGCCGACGACGCGGTACCCGCCATCGACCTTGATCGCGCGCGTGCCCCAGGGCGCCTTGCCCGCCGCGGCCGCGCCACCTTCGGAGAACGGCTGCGAGTACACCTTGCCTTGCTCGACGATGCGCGCAAAGTGGATCGCGCGGATGCGCTCGTGGTCGGCGCGTTGCTCTGCCGTCATGTCCAGCGCGTCGGCGATCGCGCCAGCCCACAGCGTCGAGCAGACATGCATGTTGAACGACAGCGCGGTCGAGCCGCAGTGGCGACCCAACTCGGCGGCCACCATGACGTAGGTCGCGAAGTCGGCGCCGAAGCCGCCCTGGGCTTTCGGCACACAGATGCCGAGCAGGCCTGCGTCACGCAAGTCGGCGTAGTTCTCGAACGGGAAACTCGCTTCACGATCCCACCGCGCCGCGCGGCCTGCGAATTTTTCGCGGCCGAGTGAGGAAGCCAGTGCGAGCAGTTCGCGTTGCTGCGGCGTCAGTGCCGACGTGTCGCCAGCGATTGAAGACAGGTCAGCCATCGCAAGCCTCACAAGGTGGAAAGCAGAAACGAAACGAGCATCGGGTTGACGAGCTTGGGCGCTTCCATGTGCGCCAGATGGCCGACGCCCGGCAGGCAACGGTACTTGGCGCCCTCGATGCGCGCCGCCATGTTCGACATCACCGACGGCGGCGCGTTGCGGTCGTCCTCGCCGGCCAGGCACAGTACCGGCATGCGGATGTCGGCCAGCGCCGCGCGACGGTCGAAGCCGAGGATGGCATGCAACGCGCTGCGGTAGGTGGCTTCGGGCACCGCGCTCATCAGCAGCGCTGCACGCGCCACCACGTCATGGGCTGCATTGGCCGAGGCCATGCCCTTGACCAGGCCCGGCGCCAGCTTGGACATGCCCCTGCCGGCATCCAGCGGCGACAGGCGCTGCGCCAGATATTCCTGCTGCCAGGCGCCGTCGGCGCGCCCGAACGCAGGCGAGGTGGCGAGCAGCACCATCGCATCGATTTCTTGCGGCGCGCTGGCGACCAGATCCAGCGCCACCATGCCGCCCATGCTGTGGCCCACCAGCGCCACGCGCGCTGCGCAGTGGCGCTTCAAGGACCACAACGTCTCCAGCACCAGCGAAGACATGTCCTGCATGTTGTAGTGGGCCGGCAGAGGCGAAAGGCCGTAGCCCGGGAGATCAACGGCAATGGCGCAGAACCCGGCCGCTGCGAGCGCGCTGCCGGTTCCTGAGAGCGCGTCGCTCCAAGATTCGCGGCTGCCGCCCACGCCGTGCAGCAGCACGACCAGACGTTCGCTGCCCTCGATCTGGCCCCAGTGCTGGTAGGCCAGCGGCGCATCCGTGACGACTGTTGGCGCGGTCATGTCACCAACTGCCCTTCTTTCACGACGGCCTGTCCGTCGAGCTCGACGGTGCAGCCACGCAGCGGCAAATCGAAGTGCCCAGCCGTGTGACGGCCGGCCACTTCGTTGGCGCCTGTGGAGTAGAGAAAATTGCCAGCGAACGCGCGCAGCTCGGTGCCGTTGAAATCGTTCTTGTCGTAGAACGACATCGCGTCCCAGCGTGCGCGTGAGTTCAACCCCCAGCCCACATGCGACACGGCGTAGGCTGCGCGGTCTCCCCACGCAGCGAAGTAGCCACGCATCAGCTCCGCGTCCGGCGAGTCGCCGATGACGCCTTCTACATGGTCGTCTTCGATCTGCAAGCGAACGGCATCGGTCAGGTAACGCTTGAAGGTGAGGTTGACATCGCCGCGGTCGAGGACCAGCGTGCCGTTGACGCAGCCAGCCGCCGGGAAGGCGAGCGCCAGGCCGCCGGGCCAGTGCGTCAGCGTGCCCGGCTTGCTGGTGAAGCCCCAGACGCCGCCGACGCGGGCGCCAGTTAGATCGATCTGCAAGTCTGTACCGGCGCGCGAGAACACGCTCATGCGCTTGGCTGACTTCAAGCGCCGCATCGCTTCGCGCACGGTCGCTTCGTCTTCTGCGCGTGGCAAGCAGCGTTCGAGGATTTCCGGGTGCTCGTTGCTGACGACAAGCACGCGCGCGCCGCCGGCCAGGATCACCGGCAGCTCGGCCGCATGCTGCAAGCCTTCGACGGTGCAATCGACGACCACCGTGCAGTGCGCGAGCGATTGCACGGCGGCGTCTTGGCCACCGAGCGCCATCGACGCACCGGTCGAACGCACCGGCACGGCGTTCGCGGCCGGTGTCGGTACCGTCAAGACGAAAGAACGCGCACCCAGTTGCTGCAATGCCAACGAAGCCAGTTGCACCAGCACCGGCCGCGACTGGGTCTCTGCCAGCACCGCGCACGCGTCGCCGGCCTTGACGCCACAGCGGCCGAGCACGTCGACAAACGCAGCGAGCCAGCGTCCTTCGAGCATCACAGCACTTCGCCCAACAAGTGGTAGTGACCGCCGTGATACACCAGCGGCGGCACGGCCTGGTGCTGCAACTTCAGCACACGGCCGATGTACAGGCGATGATCGCCGGCAGTTTGCTGCGACAGCCGTTCGCACTCGAGCACCGCAGCGCTGCCGCCGAGCACCGGCAGGCGATGCAAGCCGTCATGCCACTGCCCTTCGTCGAACTTCTGGCTGACCGGCGAGGCAAAGCGGCGCGACACATCGACCTGCCCTTCGGCCAGCACGTTGATCGCGAAATGCGTGGCCGCATCGAACGCCATCAGACTCGGACTGGCCAGCCGCAGCGACCACAGGACGAGCGGCGGATCGAGCGACAGCGCATTGAACGAGTTCACGGTGAGGCCAAAGGCCAACCCATCGGCCCCGCGACAGGTGACCACAGTGACCCCGGTGGCGAAGGCGCCCAGCGCCGCGCGCAGGCTGCGGTTATCGATGGCGCCCGCGGGGGCCACGCTTCGTGAGTCAGTCACGCACGAACTATACGGGCGCTCATGAGCACGTGGCGTGCCTAGAATTTGCCGTATGCACATCCGCCAGGTATCGCTTCAGTACCACGTCGAAGCCGACCGTTTGCTGCTGCGCGTGCGCTCGTCCGACGACAACGTGTTCGCGGTCTGGATGACGCGGCGCTTGTGCCTGCGCCTGTGGCCGCACCTGTCGGCGATGGTGCATCGCGCCGGAACGACCTCGGCCGTGGCCGAAGCCACGCCGCAGGCCACGCCGACGCCCGAGGCTGCGGCCATGCTGGCCGATTCAGCGCGCGAGCGCACCCTGCAGCAAGCCGACTTCTCACAGCCGTTTCATACCGCGGCAGCGCAGCAGCCGTTCGGCCCCGAGCCGATGCTCGCGCACACCGTCCAGTTGACGCCGCAAGACGGCGGCAGGCTGCAGTTGTCGATCAGCGACGCGCAAAAGCGCAATGTACAACTCGTGCTCGACGCGGCCCTGGGTACCGCGGTGCACGAGTTGATGCTGGCCGCGCTGCGTCAGGCCGACTGGGGACTCGCGCTCGAAGCCGCAAGCCCCGGCAACGAAGCCGCAGCGCGCGTGCTCAACTGATAGCGGCGCGTACGGTCCACAAGCCGAGGGCCGTCAGTGCCAGCGACCCTGCCAGGTGCGCCGCCGCGGTGGCTAGTGCCCAGCCCGGCTCGCCGCGCTCCAGCGACAGCACGACTTCGGCCGAGAAGGTGGAGAACGTCGTCAGGCCGCCGAGCACCCCGGTGATGCAGAACAGGCGCCACAGCGGCGACAGGTCGCTGCGCCAGGCCAGGAAT
>JANOEG010000364.1:0-3942 GCA_031413095.1 Burkholderiales bacterium
AAAAAAAACCAAAAAAAAAACCAACGCACACACCCCCGATTGGCAGCGGGCGCTTACGACGATCCGGAATTCGTCGCTGCGATCACCGCATTCACGCCGATGGGTCGCGTCGCCGACGCCAGCGAAATCAAGGGCACGGCGCTGTACCTTGCTTCGAGCGCTTCAAGTTTCACGACCGGGTTGATGCTGGTCACCGACGGTGGCTGCATGGCCAAGTAGATCCCGAGATGGTTCCTTCCCTCACACACTTCAGGAGACAGACATGAATGCAATTGACAACACAGCCGACAAGAAGTCCTCAGACACAACAACCGAGGCCTTGCCTTCGCGGCGGACAGTGCTCGGTGCCGGTGGCGCGGTCGGGTTGGCCCTGCTGAACCCCGCGTCCATCTTCGCCCAGGGTGCCGATGGCGCCAACACGATTCGGGTCGGCTTCATCAGCCCTCGAACCGGTGCGTTGGCAAGCTTCGGCGAGGCCGACGGCTACGTGCTCGAACTGGCTCGCAAATCGTTGAAAGACGGGCTGACAGTGGGCGGCAAGAAGTACGCGGTCGAGATCCTTGATCGCGACACGCAATCCGATCCGGCCCGAGCCAGCCAATTGGCAAAGTCACTGATCAACTCCGACAAGGTCGATCTCATTCTCGTCACGTCGGCACCCGAGACCGTCAACCCGGTCGCAGACGCTTGCGAGGGCGCGGGCGTGCCCTGCCTCTCGACCGTGACGCCCTGGGAGGCCTGGTACTTCGGCCGCGGCGCGAAGCCGGGCGAGCCCTCGCCGTTCAAGTGGACCTTCCACTTCTCGTTCGGCGTTGGCGAGTTCGTCAAGTGCTACACCTCCCAGTGGAGCCGGTTGTCCACCAATAAGAAGGTGGCGGCGCTCTACCCCAACGACGCTGACGGCAACGCCATCCGCGCCAGCCTGGCGCCGACGTTGCAGAAGGCCGGCTTCACCATAGTCGATGCCGGTCCGTACGAGACGGGCACCACCGACTTCTCGGCTCAGATCGCGAAGTTCAAGGCCGAGAAGTGCGACATCTTCAACACCTTCCCGATCCCGCCGGACTTCGCCACGTTCTGGCGTCAGGCTGCCCAGCAGGGTCTCGCGAAGACGATCAAGATCGTCCAGGTCGCCAAGACCGGGCTGTTCCCGTCCACCGTCGAGGCTCTGGGGCCGCTCGGCTTCAATCTCTCCAGCGCCTGCTACTGGCACAAGACATTCCCCTACAAGTCGCCATTGACGGGTGTGACCAGCATGCAGTTGGCCGACGGCTATGAGAAGGCCGCGAACAAGCAGTGGAATCAGCAACTCGGCGCATCGATGTCGCTGCTCGACGCCGGCTTCGAAGCCTTGAAGGCCAGCACCAATCCGAAAGACAAGGCCAGCGTGGCCAAGGCACTCGGATCACTGCAGACCACGACCACGGTGGGCAAGATCGATTTCACCAAGGGGCCGGTGCCGGGCGCCTGCGCCACGCCGCTGATCGGCACGCAGTGGGTCAAGGCCGCTGCGGGCTCGAAGTACAAGTACGACTACGTCATCACCGAGAACGCAGCCGACGCTGGCGTGCCGGTGGCCGCCAAGCTGCTCTCTTACGCTTGAACTACGCCTGAACTCGCGCAGTTTCGCCGCGCATGTCGTCAACTGATGTACTCCTCTCTGCTCGAGGGCTGCGCAAGCAATATGGTGCGCTGGTCGTCCTGGACGGCGTGGACTTCGAGGTTCGGCGCGGCGATGCGATCGGCATCGTCGGGCCGAACGGCGCCGGCAAGACGACCTTGCTCAGTCTCTTGTCCGGCTCGCAAGCCGCCACTGCCGGCACGATCGGTTTGAAGGGCAATGATGTGTCATCGCTGGACGCCGCAAGGCGCTGCAGGATGGGCATCGTGCGCACCCATCAGGTGCCGCAGCCCTTCAGTGGCATGACCGTGTTCGAGAACGTCTTCACGGCGGCAACGCACGGGGGTGGATTCCGTCGGACAGAAGCGTATGAGCGTTGCATCGATGCGATCGAGCTCTGCGGCATGACGAAGGTGGCCAACCGCCGCGCCGAGACACTCGGCTTGCTGGACCGCAAGCGGCTGGAGTTGACCCGCGCACTGGCCACCAATCCGCAGGTGCTGCTGCTGGACGAGATCGGTGGCGGGCTCACCGATGGTGAGGCCGCGGAACTCGTGCAGACCATCAAGGTGCTGCACGCCCGCGATATCGCCATCGTCTGGATCGAGCACATCGTGCATGTGCTGCTGCAGGTGGCCAGGCGGCTGGTCTGCATGGACTCGGGCCGCGTGATCGCCGAGGGCGATCCGCAGGAGGTGCTGTCCAACGCCACCGTCGTCGATGCCTATCTCGGGGGCGGGCGATGAGTCTTCTGAAGATCGAGGGCCTTGAGGCCAAACACGGTCTGCTGACGGCTGTGCAAGGCATCAGCCTGGAGATCGAACAGGGCGAGACGCTGGCGCTCGTCGGCGCCAACGGTGCGGGCAAGACGACGCTGCTTCGAACGCTGGCGGGCGTGCATCCGTTGGCTGGCGGCCGCATCGTCTTCGACGGCCTCGACGTGAGCGCTTTACCTGCCCACCGTCGGGCCGCAGCCGGACTGGCGCTGGTGCCTGAGGGCCGCAAGCTGTTCCCTGCGATGACCGTGCAAGAGAACCTGCTCGTCGCCCTTTCTGCGAAGCGCGAGGGCAGCTGGAACCTGGGCACCGTCCTCGAAGCGTTTCCGCAACTCAAACCCAAACTGAAGGCGGCTGCCGGCACCTTGTCGGGCGGTCAGCAGCAGGCCGTGGCCATTGGACGCGCGTTGATGACGAATCCGCGGGTGTTGCTGCTGGACGAAGTGTCTCTTGGTCTTTCGCCGCTGGCCGTACAGGGTGTCTACGATTCTTTGCGCACGTTGATGGGCAAAGATGCCAGCAAGAGCGCGGCCCATGGCACGACCGTCGTGCTCGTCGAGCAGGACCTGCAGCGGACATTTCAGGTCGCCGACCGCATCGTGTGCATGCTCGAAGGCAAGGTCGTTGCCAGCGGGCGTGCCGACGAGATGACACGCGAGCAAGTGATGGAGTATTACTTCGGCCACCGCACGTCCACGGCGAGTGGCACTTCACATCCAGCCTCAGCGGCATCCTCGACATGATCTGGCTCAACCAACTCGTCCAAGGCCTGATGCTGGGTGGCTACTACGCGTTGCTGGCGTGCGGCCTGTCTTTCATGTTCGGCGTGATGGGCATCATCAACCTGGCGCATGGAAGCCTGGCGGTGCTGGCGGCCTACATGCTGTTCGTGCTGGCCGAACGCTTCGAGGTGCATCCCTTGCTTGGGCTCGTTGCCGTGATCCCGGTGATGGCGCTTATCGGGTGGGTGCTGCACCGGCTCGTGCTGGAGCGCAGCGCCCGCGCGGGCGCCTTGATCCCCTTGTTGAGCACCTTCGGTCTCGCCAGCGTGCTGGACAACTCGATGTTCCAGGGCTTCGGAGCCGACACACGCTCGCTGGCGCCCTACATCGATTCGCTCAGCTACGACGGCTGGACCCTGCCAGGCGGCATCATCGTTGGCCAGCTCGCGGTGCTGACGCTGGTTGTCGCCATTGGATTGCTCGGCGGACTGCATCTGATGCTGACCCAAACCGCGCTGGGCCGGCGGATTCGCGCCGCTGCCCACGATCCAGACACAGCCCAGTTGGTCGGTGTGGATGCCCGCGCGGTCTATGCTGCTTCTACCGCCATCGCCATGACCACGGTGGCGGTCGCCGGTGCCTTTCTCGCGATGCGGGCCACGTTCGACCCCTACACCGGTCCCCATCAACTGATCTTCGCGTTCGAGGCGGTGATCATCGGTGGACGCTCACTGTGGGGAACGCTGGTGGGCGGCATCGTGCTCGGGGTCGCGCAGAGCTTGGGCGCCCAGGTGCATCCACAAGGCTTCCTCATCGCCGGGCA
>JANOEG010000365.1:0-14017 GCA_031413095.1 Burkholderiales bacterium
GCGCCTCGGCCAAGACGCGTCGCTCGCCGCCGGGCCACAGCGTCAAGGTCAACAGCATGTGCGCATCGGCGGCAGGCGGCTCGAAGGCCAGCCAAGCCAGCGGCGCTTGACGCGTGGCGTGCGAGCCGGTGGCTTCGATCAAGCCGCGCAAGCCGTTGCGTGTCGGCTCGAGCATGTACTGCCACATGACGGAGTGGTAGAGCACGGTGGCGCAGCCGGGGCGTTGCGTGGCCAGTGCCGTTTGCGACCAGGTCAGCGCGTCGGCCGCATCCACACGCACCTGCAGGCGCTGCGCCAGCGCGATGGCGGCGCGCAGGCGGGCGAGGCGTTCGTGCTGTTCGGGCCAGACGTAGGACGTCAATCGCAGCGCGGCTCCTTCGCTTTGCAAATCGATCGGTGAGAGATCGCAGGCGGCGTGGCTGGCGACTTCGATGCGCTCGGGCAGGGCGGGCATCGGACCTTGCCACTCGGCGCGGATCAGAACCTCGCTGTTCTCATCTCCCCACATCACGTCGCCGAGTGCGTAGCGGTAGCAATGCCAGAGCTGGTTCAAGCCTGCACTGGCGCCGATCTCGAACGTGGCCAACGGCAGGCCTGTGGCCTGTGCGATGGCGGCAAAGCCCGGCAGAAGTACGGCGCTGCGGCCGATCTCATTGGTCTGCGGCGCCACGGCCAGGTACTCAGCGATGACGTCGCGGTGGTTCGTCATCGCCGCGGCCACGGCGCCGACGAGGTCCCCAGGCTCCTGCCGCGGCGGGTACAGCGCGGCTAGCGCGGCATCGCGGCCCGACAAGGCCAGCGCATGCAGCGCGCCGGCCACGCGCAGCGGCACCGCGTCGGCGCCTGCGTCTCCGGACCAGCCGGGCAACAGTGACGCCAGCGCGCCGCCGCGCTCGCGGTCGGCCCACGCGGCTTCGAGCACGCGCGCGGTAAACGGCGAGCCGTTGCCGCTGCACCAGTGGATCTGCCGCGCCCAAGAGTCTGCGAGGTTGACCGTCATGGCAGCATTGCACCATGGCAAAAAAGACCCAGCACGCCGGAGAAACACCGGCCACGCAGTGGCTGCGCTCGCACGGCGTCGCATTCACCGAGCACCTCTACGACTACGTCGAACATGGGGGTACGGCAGAGTCCGCGCAGCAACTCGGTGTCGATGAACATGCCGTCATCAAGACGCTGGTGATGCAGGACGAGCGCGCGCAGCCCCTCGTCGTGCTGATGCACGGCGACAAGCAGGTCAGCACGAAAAACCTGGCGCGCAATCTCGGACTCAAGAGTGTCGAGCCCTGCAAGCCCGAGGTCGCTCAGCGGCACAGCGGCTACCTGATCGGCGGCACGTCGCCGTTCGGTTTCAAGCGCGCGGGTGTGCCGGTGGTCTTCGAAGCCAGCATCCTCGAACTGCCATGCATCTGCATCAACGGCGGCCGGCGCGGCTTTCTCGTCGGCATCGAGCCGCGGGTTTTGACGGAGGTGCTCGGCGCCAAGCCCGTTCATTGCGCGCTCTAAACTTCGCGCATGAGTTCGTTGCCCTCCGTGCTGATGGTTCTTGCCGGCTATTTGATCGGTTCGCTGTCGTTTGCCGTTATTGTCAGCCGCGGTATGGGCATGGCCGATCCGCGCAGCTACGGCTCGGGCAACCCGGGGGCGACCAACGTGCTTCGCTCGGGCAACAAGGCCGCGGCGATTGCCACGCTGGCGCTCGACGCGCTCAAAGGCTATGTGCCGGTGCTGGCGTCCGTGGTGCTCGCCGAGCGCTACGGCTGGGGCGACAGCACGATCGCGCTGACCGGGCTGGCCGCTTTTGTCGGCCATCTGTGGCCGCTGTTCTTCAAGTTCGAAGGCGGCAAGGGCGTGGCCACCGCGGCCGGCGTGTTGTTCGGGCTCAACCCGTTTCTCGGCCTGGCGACGTTGGCCTCGTGGGCGCTGATCGCCACCTTCTTCCGCTACTCGTCGCTGGCCTCGCTGGTGGCGGCGGTGTTCGCGCTCTTCTACCAGGTGCTGATCTGGGGTGGCGGTGTTTACGCGCTGGCCATCGCGGTGATGTGCGCCCTGCTCATCTGGCGGCACCAGGGCAATATCAAGAAACTCTTGGCCGGCACCGAGTCGAAGATCGGGCAGAAAGCGAAACATTCATGAGTGATATCCAACGCTTCGACGTCGGCGCGCGCCTGTCGGAAATGGCCGTGCACAACGGCACCATTCATCTCGCCGGTCAGGTGCCCGGCGATGCGCGGCAGGACATGGCCGGGCAGACGCAGCAGGTGCTGGCCGCCATCGACGCGCTGCTGGCGCGTGCCGGCAGCGACAAGTCGAAGATCCTGATGGCGCAGATCTTTGTCGCCGACATGGCCGAGTTTCCGGCAATGAACTCGGTCTGGGACGCCTGGGTCGTGCCCGGTCACACGCCGCCGCGAGCAACCGTGCAGGCCCGCCTGGGCAAGCCCGAGTGGAAGGTCGAGATCGTTGTCACCGCTGCGGTGTGAGGATTGAGCCTTCACGACGTGCCTGACCTGGCAAGCGTTGGTTCGCGTGTTCAATTTGCGTCTGAACGCTGCGGCTGGAGTGGGCGATGCCGCGGAGCTCCGTCAGCTGATACGGGCAATTGATTTCTTGGAGTCTGTCGTGCGAAGAGTCTTGCTTTCTGTGATGGGGGCTGTGCTTGCCGGCTGCTCTGGTCCCCAAGGAGTCATCCGACTGCCGGTTCCAGACGCAGCTGTGGACACGCCGGCGCTTGTCGACAAAAGACCGGTGGAAGAGCGCGCGCAACGCGTGTCCTTCAATTGCCCTGCTATCGGACACGGATGGACCTGGGTCAAGGAGGGGGCCTTCTCGCCATCTGGCAGCGAGCTTTTGCGTCGAAGAGTGGCGTTGGAGTTTCCCGGTGGGTATCGCCAGTTGACCGTCAAGCGATACCCCACCTGCTATTTTCACAGCGCTGCTTCTGGCGCTGCAGCTATGGCTGGCTTCTCCTATCCGACAGCAGTCATCCTGAACGCGCTACAAGACAAGAAGGGTCAAGACCTCGTTCTCACGGTCATCGAGTTCGAGTTGGATGGCAAGCCCTTTTCGGCTTCTGCATTGAAGTCGTTTGTGCATGGACCCGCGGCAATGGTTGTGGCCTACGAGAGACCGGAGATAGCCGCAGTTTTTGGCCAATCCGTCGAAGAAGCAGTCAATAGAGCGATCGAGGCAATCAAGCTGTCGCGCACGGGCCGCTGATCGCTGCGGCACAGCTTTCCAGACGCGGTTGCTTGGGCAAGCCCGAGTGGAAGGTCGAGATCGTCGTCACCGCGGCCGTTTGACAGGCCTGCGGTGCACGACTGCACCAACGGCTACTGCACTCGCGACTACTGCGGCAACCAGAGCTGCACCATGCCGGGCGCCTGATTGGCGGCGTCATAGGCGCTGCGCTCGACCAGCACGGTGCGCGGCTGGCCGTCGATCGTGAAGCGCCACGCCGTGAAACCAAGGCCGCCCACGCTGGTGCCGTTGGCCAGCATGTCGCTGAACTCGGCGGCGGTGAAGGTCATCGTCATCGCGTTCGACGTGGCATTGCCGGCGCTGTCGAATTCCAGTTGGAGTGAGTCAGCGTCGGCTGCCACGTCCTGGTCCTGGCTGCCAGCGGCCGATTGGTAAGCGCAGTTGGACAGCTTGTAGAAGCGCATGCCGGCCAGCGCTGCGGCGCTGGTCACCGCTTCGGGCGCCACGCCGCCTTCAGCCACGCTCGCTGACACGGCCACGAAGCGTGCGGTCGAGCTGCCGGGTGTGGTCGCGGCATCGCACAGCATCAACACGCTGCCGGCATAGCGGTTGAAGACGTAGTAGTCGGGCGTCGTGATGACGAAGCCGTTGCTGTTGTCGACCGTCAGCACGATCTGGCCTGGTGCGCCGAGCGACAGCGTGGCGCCGTTGGCGGTGGGATCGCTGACCTGACCGGCGGCTGTGGGCGTGGTGCCGTCGGCCGGCACCGTGATCGTGTACGCGAGCGTCTTCAGCGGCGAGATCGTCGTCACTGGGGCGGGCGGAGGCGTGGGAGGAGCGGGCGGCGTCGGTGCGGGTGTGGCTACGGGCGGGGCGGCCGGCGCGGGATCGTTGTCGTTGCCACCGCAGGCGGCAAGTTGGGCGGCGGCGAACAGCGCCACCAGAATGGCTGCGCGAGAAGACAGTTTGGACATGAGGCACTCCCTGAAAACGACGTGTGGCGGGGCCTGGCGCGGCTCTGCCTTGTTGTGGCGCATTCTGGGCAGGGGAAACCCGGTGCACAGCCACCTCACTCGGCGGCAGGCACCCGACCGCGGGGGCCAAGCTACGCGCCGCAGCGCGCTTGTCACGTTTTTTATGTGTCGTGCGCCACAGCGCGCGATCAGTCGTGCGGCTGCAAGCCCAGGGAGGCGGGGTCGCCGCGGCCGTGGCGCACCAGCAGCGGCTCGCTGCCCGTAAGATCGATCACCGTCGTCGGCTGCATCGGGCACGCGCCAGCGTCGACCACCGCTTGCAGCGTGCGCTGAAAGCGTTCGCGGATCGCTTGCGGCTCGTTCATCGGCTCCGTCTCGCCGGGTGCGATCAGCGTTGTTGCCAGCAGCGGCTGGCCGAACTCGGCGAGCAGCGCCTGCGCCGTGCGGTGGTCGGGCACGCGCAGGCCGATCGTGCGCCGCTGCGGGTGGCTGACACGGCGCGGCACTTCCTTGGTGGCTTGAAGGATGAAGGTGAATGGTCCCGGCGTGCCGAGCTTCAGCAGGCGGTACTGCTGGTTGTCGACGCGCGCGTAGCTGGCCAGCTCGGAGAGGTCGCGGCAGAGCAGCGTCAGCAGGTGCTTGTCATCGACACCACGGATGCGCCGCAACTGTTCGGCAGCATCCTTGTCATCGAGATGGCAGACCAGCGCATAGCTCGAGTCGGTGGGGATCGCCGCAATGCCGCCGTCGTGCAGGATCTGCGCGGCCTGCTTCAGCAGGCGTTGCTGCGGGTTGTCGGGATGGATCTCGAAAAGTTGAGACATCAGGCTAGCGCCGGGCCGCCCCAAGCGGCCTGAGATCCCTTGGGGGACGCGAGCGCCGCGAGCTTGGGGCTGTCATCTCAATCGACCACCGTGTCGGCGGCTACGCTCGTCACCGGCCGCCGCTGCGCTGCGGCTTCTCGAATGTTGAGCCAAGCCGAGGCGGCGCCGCAGACCGCGATCACCGCCATGCCGACCCAGCCCCAGCCATCGGGCACGACACTGAAGACGAAGTAGCCGGCGATCGCTGCCACTGCGATCTGCACGTACTGGAATGGCATCAGCGTGGCGGCGGGAGCCTTGCCCAGGGCCATGATGAGCAGCAGGTGGCCGGTGGTGCCGAGCGCGGCCACGGCGGCCAGCGCGCCGAGTTGCAGCGGCGGCGCGGCCATCAGCGTGTCGATCGGGTCGGCCACACTGGCCAGCAAAATCGGCGTGG
This sequence comes from Burkholderiales bacterium, assembly GCA_031413095.1. Classification (GTDB taxonomy): domain Bacteria; phylum Pseudomonadota; class Gammaproteobacteria; order Burkholderiales; family Burkholderiaceae_C; genus CADEEN01. The sequence goes on from JANOEG010000365.1 coordinate 5,436, forward strand.
CGATCGCCATGCCGGTGGCGCCGGTGTAGAAGTTGGTGGTGAACGGGTTTTCGTGCGGCGCATAGCGGCTGGTCAGAATCTGGAAGCCGGCGTTGCTCACGGCCGCCGCCAGCGGCAGCAGGGCCGCCCAGCCGATGATGCCGCTGCCGGGCCGGATGACGATCAGCGCGCCGATGAAACCGCCTGCCACCAGCAGCCAGCGCAGCCGCGACACACGCTCGTGCAGCCAGACGCGCGCCAGCAGCGTGGCGGCCAATGGCGTCAGCATGACGATGGCGGTGAACTCGGCCACCGGCATGCGGCGCAGCGCGGCAAAGGCCATCGCCGACGAGAACGCGAGCAGCGCGCCGCGCGCGATCTGGAACATCGGATTCGCACTGCGGAAGGTCTTGTCCGGCGACAGCGCGATCCACACCGACATCGCGAGCGCATGCAGCGCATAGCGCATCCAGAGCACGATGGCGACGCTGAAGAAGGCACCGATGAAGCGCACCGTGGTGTCCATCATGGCGAAGCAGCTGGCAGCTGCGACGACGAGGGCGATGCCAATCAGCGGTTGTTGGCGAGGTGTCATGTGCGCCCCTGGCCCGACGGGTACGCCGGGCTATCCCCCGAGGGGAAGCGGGCCGGCTTGGGAGCGGCCCGGCGCTCGGCCCGCGCGCTCATTCCGGCCAGCTCACACGCTCGGCCAGTGCTTCCCAAACAGGCTTCACCTTGCCCGGCAACGCAGGCAGCGAACCGAGATCGGTGCGGCTCTCGCCCGGCGCATGAAAGTCGCTGCCGCGCGAGGCCAGCAGATCGAACTCGAGGGCGACATCGGCGTACTTGGCGCACTCGGCCGAGCTGTGGCTGCCCGTCGTCACCTCGACGCCGCGCCCGCCATGGGCCTTGAACTCGGAGAACAGCGCGTACTCCTCGGTCGGCGTGAAGCGGCTGTAGCGCGCCGGGTGCGCAATCACGGCGATGCCGCCGGCACGCGCGATCCAGCCCACTGCTTCGCCGAGCTTGGCCCAGCGGTGCGGCACGAAGCCGGGCTTGCCATCGGTGAGGTAGCGGCGAAAGACCTCGTTGGTGTCGTTGCAATGGCCGGCTTCGACCAGGAAGCGCGCGAAGTGCGTGCGCGAGATCAGCTCCGGGTTGCCGACGTACTTCAGTGCGCCTTCGTAGGCGCCCTTGATGCCGACCTGCGCCAGGCCCGCCGCCATGTCGCGTGCGCGCTCCTCACGTCCGCCGCGGGTGCGCGCCAGGCCTTCGCGCAATTCGGTGCTCTGCTCATCGAACCCCAGGCCGACGATGTGGACCGTCTCGCCCGCAAAGCTGACGGAGATCTCGGTGCCGGTGAGGTAGGCCATGCCCTGTTCGAGTGCCGCCGCACGGGCGCGCTGCTGGCCGCCGATCTCGTCGTGATCGGTCAGCGCCCACAGCTCGACGCCGTTGGCCGCGGCGCGTGCGGCGATCGCCTCGGGCTCCAGCGTGCCGTCGGAGACGGTCGAGTGGCAGTGCAGGTCGGCATTCGTCAGATGCGTGAGGTGCTTCGTAGGCGTCAGCGTTTTCGGAGGAGTCGGGTTCACCCGTTGATTGTCCCACCCTGGCGCAATGCAGGCCGGGTTTGCGCGGGCTGCGACCCTGGTGGCGGCTCGCATATAACCAGCAGATGAAACTGCATTGCATTGCGCCCCTTATTGCTGTCGTCGCAGGACCGCTGGCCGCCCAGACCGAGACGGCTGCGACACAAACGATCATCGTTACCGGCTCGATCGCCGAGCGCAACGCGCAGGACGCGCCGTATGCGATCGGCAGCGTCGACGCGTCCACGCTGCGATCGAGCGGGCCGATGATCAACCTGTCGGAGGCGATGGCGCGCGTGCCGGGCCTCGTCGTCGCCAACCGCAACAACTATGCGCAGGACTTGCAGATCAGCTCGCGTGGCTTCGGCGCCCGTGCCGGCTTCGGCGTGCGCGGCGTGCGCCTGTACACCGACGGCATTCCGGCCTCGATGCCCGACGGCCAGGGCCAGGTCAGCCATTTCGATCTGGCCAGCGCGCAGCGCATCGAGGTCCTGCGCGGGCCGTTCTCGGTGCTCTACGGCAACAGCTCGGGTGGCGTCATCGCGGCCTTCAGCGCGCCGGTGCGCGCCGGTCAATTCGAAACCGGTCTGGACATCGGCGATTCGGGTCTGCGGCAATGGCGCGTTTCCGCGGCCGCGCCACTGGGCAAGGGCTTCGAAGCCCGCGTCGGCGCTTCGGGTCTGGAGTGGGACGGTTTCCGTCCACAAAGCGCAGCGAGCAAGACGACGGCCCACGGGCGGCTGGCTTGGCAGGGCGAGCGCGACCGCGTGATCGTGTTGGCCAGCGTGCTCGACCAGCCGGCCGACGATCCGCTCGGGCTGACGCGGGCCCAGTTCGACGCTGACCCCTACCAGACCACGCCGCAGGCCACGCAGTTCGACACGCGCAAGACCCTGAATCAACAGCAGTTGGGCGCGCGCTGGACGCATCGGTTTACCGACACGGGGCCGTTGGCCGAGAGCGCCGTCACCGCCTACTTTGGCGAGCGTTCAGTGACGCAGTGGCTGGCGATTGCCGCCGGCACGCAGGGCAACCCACGCCACGGTGGTGGTGTGATCGACTTCGATCGCTCCTACGACGGTGTCGACGCGCGGCTGAGTTGGCGTTTCGGCGGCGCCAGCCTGGTCACCGGCGCCGCAGTTGAGCGCCAGCGCGACGACCGGCGCGGCTTTCTCAACTACACCGGGGCGGTGGCCACGCCAACGTACGGCGTGGTCGGCGCGTTGCGCCGCGACGAGAACAACAGCGCGACGACGCGTGACCTGTACGTGCAGGCCGAGCTGCCGCTCGGCGAGACGCTCGCGCTTGCCGGCGGTGTGCGCTCGGGCAAGGTCAAGCTCGATGCGTCCGACAACTACCTCTCCAACGGCGATGACTCGGGTCGCCGCGACTTCAGCTACACGAACCCGGTGCTCGGCTTGCGCTGGCAAGTGGCGCGCGGCCTCAACCTGCATGCGAGCGTGGCCCGCGGTTTCGAGTCGCCGACGCTGGGTGAGCTGGCCTATCGCACCGACGGCAGCGGCGGCTTCAACACCGCGCTGCAGCCGCAGCGCAGCCGGCAGGCCGAAATCGGCGCGAAGTGGCGATCGATGGACGGCGCGCTGGCGCTCGACGCGGCGCTGTTCCGCGTCACGGTCGATGACGAGATCGGTGTCGCCACCAACGCCGGTGGCCGGCAGAGTTTCCAGAACGTCGGCCGCACGCTGCGCGAAGGCGCCGAGGTGTCGCTCGGCTGGCGTTTCGCGCCGCAGTGGCGCACGCAATGGGCGCTGACGTTGCTCGACGCGACCTACCGCGACGGCTTCCTCGCCTGCGCCGGCATCCCGTGCGCCGCGCCCAGCGTGCCCATTCCCTCCGGCAACCGAATCGCCGGCACGCAGCGCGGCCTGGCCTTCGCTGAACTGGCGTGGCAACCTCAGCCCAATACCGAACTTGGCCTCGAAGTGCGCGCTGCTTCAGCGCTCACCGCCAACGACAGCAACACCGAAGGCGCGTCGCGCCACACGCTGCTGGCTTTGCGCGCCGTGCAACGCTATGCGCTGCCGGACAACTTCCAGCTCGAACTGCTGGCGCGCCTGGACAACGTCACCGACAAGGCCTACGCCGGCAGCGTGATCGTCAACGATGCCAATGGCCGCTACTACGAAACCGGTGCACCGCGCGCTTGGCTGTTGTCGATGCGGCTCAGCAGAGGTTTCTGAAACGAAGCTGGGGGCCGCACTCCCGTGCGGCCCCCTGACGATGGGCTGACCGATCGATCAACGCGCGACGGCGAGCGTCCCGCCGTTGGCAACGCGCAGGCCGGCGCTGCGAATCTGCTCCAGTTGCATCGGCGTCAGCGGACGATGCTGGTCATCGGTGAAGCTGGTGACGCGCAGACGCGTCGCTTCGACCGCTTCGGCAACCACCTGGGCGCGCGACAGCGTCGAGGCGAACGGGGCCAGCTGCGGCGCATTCTGGCTGTCGGTGAAGGTCAAGGGCTGGCGCGCGGCGGCGACGGCTTCGGCGCGAACCTGGTTGCGGCTCGCTGTGGAAACGAACGGGGTCGTGACGAGCACGTGGTCAGCGCCCGGATCGACGAAGGTCGCGCCGCGAGCGGCGGAGCCGGCGCTGGCCAGAGGCGCAGCAGCGATGATGGCGGCGGCGATGACGGATTGGACGGCGATGGTGGAGAAAGTGCGGTTCATTTGAGAACTCCTGGCAGAGAAAGTTGAAGAAGGCAGCCGGGTTCGGCTCTGTTGTCGTCTTCCAGTCCTGTGAAGCGCAACAACATGAACCGAACTTTCGGCGCTGCGGCCGCGGTCTGCCTTGCACCTGGATTACCAATTCGTAATCCAAGCGGGGGTTACTTTCTGTCAGCATCACGCCCTATGAACACGCCTGTGTCCAAGCCATGAAGCTGCTCGTCGTTGAGGACGACAAGCGTCTGTCCGACTACCTCCTCAAGGGGCTCGGTGAGAACGGCCATGTCGTCGACGTCGCCGCCGACGGCATCGAAGGCCGGCGGCTGGCCTTGGGTGGTGAGTACGACCTGGTGCTGCTCGACGTGATGTTGCCCGGCATCGATGGCTTCGGAGTATTGAAGGCGCTGCGCGCTGCCAACGGCGCCGCGGCGCACACGCCTGTGCTGATGCTGACTGCGCGCGACAAGGTCGAGGACCGTGTGCGTGGCTTGGAAGACGGCGCCGACGATTACCTCGTCAAGCCGTTCGCGTTCTCCGAGCTGCTGGCGCGCATCGGCGCGCTGTCGCGCCGCGCGCCGACCAACGGCGCGACCGCGCAGGCCACGGTGGTGCATGTCGCCGACCTCGAGGTCGATCTCGTTGCCCGCCGCGCGGTGCGCGCCGAGCAGCGCCTGGACCTCACGGCCAAAGAGTTCGCGCTGCTGGCGTTGCTGCTGCGCCGACGCGGCCAGATCCTGTCGCGGACGACGATCGCCGAGCAGGTCTGGGATATGCACTTCGACAGCAGCACCAACGTCGTCGAGGTGGCGGTGCGGCGCCTGCGCGCCAAGATCGACGACGCCTTTGCGGTCAAGCTGCTGCACACCGAGCGCGGCATGGGCTACGTGCTGGAGGATCGATCATGAGCGCCGAGCGGAAGCCCTGCTACTCGATCGGGAGCCGGCTGTCGTGGCGGCTCGCCCTGCTGACGATGGCGATCGTTGGCTTCGTTTTCTGGTGCACCTGGAATGCGGTGGCGATGCAGCTGCGTGGCAAGAACGCCCAGGAGATGGAGTACCGCAGCGCCGCCATCACCAAGATGCTGACCGCCACCGCGGCCGGCGGTGACGAGAACGCCATCCGGCAGAAGATCGAGTCCTACGCGGCGATGCGTGATGGCACGCGGCTCGAGATCAAGCGCGCCGACGGCGCCCTCGTCTACCGCGACAAGGACATTGCCGCGCACCTCATGTCCGAGCATGTGCGTACCAGCCGCTTCAGCATCGACGCGCCGCGCGTGGCGGGCGGCAAGATCGACGGCGCTTTCAGTGTCGACTTCGCCGAGGACGGAAAAATGGGCGAGAAGTGGGCCGCCGTGCTGATTGCCGCGACGCTGGCCTCGGGCTTGCTGGTCGCGCTCGGTGCCTGGTGGCAGGTGCGGCGTGAGCTGCGCCCGCTGCAAGAGCTCGCGCGGCAGACGCAGAACATCTCTGCCGACCGGCTCGACCAGCGCCTGGCGATGCCGGTAGTGGCGGCCGAGTTGCAACCGTGGATCACGCAGTTCAACGCGCTGATGGACCGGCTGCAGGCGGCGATCGAGCAGCTCGACGCCTTCAACGCCGACGTCGCGCACGAGATGCGCACGCCGATCGCAGCGCTGATGGGCCATGTCGAGGTGGCACTGTCGCGCGAGCGTCCCGTGGGTGAGCTGCGCGACACGATGGCAATGTCGCTCGAAGAGATGCAGAAGCTGTCGGCGCTGGTCGATGACATGCTGTTTCTGTCGCATGCCGATCGCGGCGCACATGCCCGCCGCGGTGCGCCGCGCAGCTTGCTCGCCTTGGCCGAGAAAGTGGTCGAGTACCACGAGTTCACACTCGAAGAAGCCGGCGTCAGTGCCACCGTGGTCGGTGACGCGCAGGCCGCAGTGGACGATGCGTTGATTCAGCGCGCGCTGTCCAACCTGCTCAGCAACGCGGCGCGCTATGCGGAAAAAGGCTCGACGGTGGTGGTTCGCATTGAACCGCCGGCGGGCAACGACATGGCGCGCGTGGCGGTCGAAAACCACGGCGCTACGATCGAGCCAGACCTGTTGCCCCGCCTGTTCGACCGCTTCTTCCGCGCCGACCGCGCGCGCAGCGCGTGCGAGCAGCACCACGGCCTCGGGCTGGCGATCGTCGCCGCGGTGGCGCGCATGCACGGCGGCCGCACGCTCGCCGAGTCAGCCAACGGTGTGACGCGCATCGGCTTCGAGCTGTGCTGCGAGTGCGCGTCAGCGTCACCACCGCCAGCACGGCCCGAGCCGTCGCAGCGCCGTCAGCCCAGTTTGCCGAGCGTGCCGGTGGCTTCGGCCAGCAGGTAGTAGAACGTCACGCGGCTCTTGCGCTTTTCGTCTTTCATCTTGTCAGCCACGGCCTCGATGCCTTTGGCTGCGGCATCGGGGGCGAGGCCGAGCTTCTTCGCGGCGAAACCATCGCGCACGGTGGCCTTTTCCTTGGCGTCGCTGACCGAGACCAGTGACGAATCGGCGTTGCGCAGCGCGATGCCGCAGTACTTGACGATGGCCGCCACATGGGCCTCGCTGGCGTTGGGGGCGTACTTCTTGACATCAGGCAGGTAGTCGCTCATGGAAGGTCCTTTCGGTGGCGTTGCTGAGGAGAGCGTCGCGATGCTAAGCCCAATCGCAACGCCCCATGTCACAGAGATTTGCGCGGTTCATCCGCCCTTGTTGAGGCCCAGCCGTTCGACGTTGAGCTTCTCGGCGGCATACGCTGCCTTCATCGCCCTCGCGTACTCGGCGCTGGCGAGGTAGTCGGGCGTCTGGTCGTACTTGTCGAGCTCAGCCACATGCTGTGGATCGAACAGTGCCAGCTTGAACGCGTCATGGAGCGTGCGCACAATGGCCGGCGGAATGCCTTTGGGCCCCACCAGGCCATAGGGTGAGCTGGCGGCGAGAGGGAAGCCGAGTTCGGTCATGGTCGGCGTTTGCGGCCAGCGTTTGCTGCGCTGCTCGCTGAAGACGGCGATCAGGCGCAACTTGCCGTTTTCGACATGCGGCGCGAAGCCGCTCGAGTTGACGCCGACGTCGACGTTGCCGGCCGCGACAGACAGCATCTGCTCCGCCGTGCCCTTGTACGGCACGTGCACGTAGGTCAGGCCCTTGGCCGCCATCAGCTGGTCCATGAGCAAGTGCGGCGTGGTGCCGACGCCGTTGGTGGCCACCGTGAGCGCGCTCGGGCGCGTGCGCGCGAAGGCGAAGATGTCGTCGAGCGTCTTGATGTCGTTGCCCGGCCGCGTCAGCAGACCGAAGGTGACGCCGGAGAGTTGAAGAATCGGCGTGGTGTCTCGGATCGGATCCCAAAGTACTTTCTGAATCCATGGCGCGCGAAGCACCGGCTGCGGCAGTTGCGCGACCGTGTAGCCGTCGGGCGCGGCGCTCTGCAGCACTGGCATGACCAGCGTGCCGCCGGCGCCGCTGCGGTTTTCGACGAGGATGCGCTGGCCGAGATGGCGGCCGGCGATTTCGGCGAGCAAACGCAGCGTGCCGTCGGTGGCGCCGCCGGCGGGCCACGGCACCCAGAGCGTGATCGGTTTGCTGGGGAAGGCGTCGCCGTCTTGTGCGGCGACGCGGTTGCTGGCCAGCGCTGCCAGCGCAGCCGCGAACGTTCGGCGGTCCATGCGCATCAATGCCATCCGGTCCAAGCCATCGTCATGCCGGCCCGCCTCGCTTGGCCAGTTGACCAAAGCCACGCTGCGGGTCATAGCCCCAGCACGCGAGGACGAACGCCACGGCGAGCGTGCCGAGCACGACCCAAGGCGCGATGCCTGGGTCTTTGCCGTAGAGCGCAAAGCGGATCCACTCCACGGCGTGCGTGAACGGGTTGACCTGCGCCAGGCGCCAGACCCAGGTCGCGCCCGACTCTTCGAGCTTCCACAGCGGGTAGAGCGCAGTCGAGATGAAATACATCGGGAAGATGACGAAGTTCATCGTGCCGGCAAAGTTCTCCAGCTGCTTGATGTGCACCGACAGCAAGAGGCCGAGCGCGCCGAACATCAACGCTGCGCAGATGGCCGCGACGATGGCGTGCACCCCGGGCCACGGCACCTGCGTGCCGATCAACGCAGCGACGACGAGAAACGCCGCGGCCTGCAGAAACGACAGTGCTGCGGTGGCGATCAGCTTGCACGCCAGCACCCACCAGCGCGGCAGCGGCGCGGTCAGCAGCAGGCGCATCAGTCCCATCTCGCGGTCGTAGACCATCGCCAGGCTCGACTGCATGCCGTTGAACAACAGCACCATGCCCAACAGGCCGGGCACGATGTAGACGTCGTACGGGATGTAGGTGTCGTA
>JANOEG010000366.1:0-4348 GCA_031413095.1 Burkholderiales bacterium
CTTCGTTGAAGACGAGGTAGATCACTTCGAGCACGGCCGTCAGGCGCTCACCCAACTGTTCGCGCGGCGGCAGCTCGAACGGTACGTGCGCGTCGGCGAGGCTGCGCTTGGCGCGAACGATGCGTTGCGCCATCGTCGCCTCGGGGACGAGGAAGGCGCGCGCGATCTCGTCGGTGGCCAGGCCGCCGACCAGCTTCAGCGTCAGCGCCACCTGCGCGTCGCGCGACAGCACCGGGTGGCAGGCGGTGAAGACCAGACGCAGCAGGTCGTCACCGACAGGGTCGGCCTCGGCCGCCAGCAGCGTGTCGATCACGCTGGGCACGAACTGCGCCTCGCGCGCTTCGTCGTCGCGGGCCAGCGCTTCGTGCTCGGCCGCTGCCATCGCCCGGTGGCGAAGGTGGTCGAGCGCGCGGCGCTTGGCGGTGGTGGTGAGCCAGGCCCCGGGGTTGGCCGGCACGCCGTCCTTCGGCCAATGTTCGAGCGCGGCGACGAGCGCATCGGCCGCCAGCTCCTCGGCCACGCCGACGTCACGTGTGAGCCGAGCCACGGCCGCAATGACCTTGGCGGATTCGAGCCGCCAGACGGTGTCGATCGCACGGTGCGTGGCATCGGCCGCCGGCGGCATGGCGTCAGCGCCCGTCGTGGGCGCGTTGCGGCGCAGCGATGTCGAACTTGCTCATCTTCGTCATCGTGTTCACTGCTTCGGCGGTTTGCCGTTCATGTGAATCAACACCCAGGTGTGGCCGTCGAGATATTCAAAGGCGCTGGAGTACATGAAGCCGTAGTCCTTGGCCTCTCGCGGTGCGGTGCCGCCGGCGGCGACGGCCTTGGTGACCAGCGTGTCCACCTGCTCGCGGCTGTCGCAGCTCAAGCAGATCCAGCCGCCGGTGCTCGTCTTCGCATCGGCGATGGGCTTGCTGGTGAAGGTGGCGAAGAACTCGCGCACCATCAGCATCGCGGACAGGTTGTCGCCGAGCACCAGCGATGCGCCCTGGTCGCCGGTGAAGTCCGGGTTGAACGAGTAGCCGAGGGCCTTGAAGAAGGCCTGCGATTTCGCCATGTCGGCGATCGGCAGATTGACGATGATTTGTTTGTGCATGACGAAGCCTTTCAGGGCTTTTCGGCCAGCACTTTGAGGCTGGCCAGGCCGTTCTCGAATTCGCCGCCTACGGACTTGTCCATGTCGAAGAAGATCGTCATCAGCTTGTTGATGTACGGTGCCGGCCCGTGCATCGCCCAGGTGACCTGCGACGACTTGCCGTCGGCATGCGGCGCAATGGTGAAGTCCACCGTGTTGTGGGCTTCGAAGGGCTTCGTGAAATCGAGCTTGGCCGTCACCCGCTGCGCTGGCACCGACTCGGCGATCTGCATGCGCCCGGCACCGGACTTCTCGCCCTGCCACGTGTATGCCCCACCGACGCCGGCTGTGACGGCGTCATAGGTGATGACCTGGTTCGGATCCATCTTCGCAAACGGGTTCCAGGCGTTGAACTGACGCAGGTCGTTGATCAACGCAAACACCTTGTCCGGCGGCGCGGCGATGGTGGCGCTGCGCGAGAGGCGGAAGCTGTCGGGCTTGGTGGCGGCATAGATCAGCAGCGCCGCGATGGCGGCGGCGACGACAAGCAGGATGGTCTTGAGCATGAGCGGTCCTCAGGCGTTGGCGGGTGTGAAGTCTTCGGCCTCGAACAGTTGGCGCACTTCGATCTCGCAAGCGCTGCCGTCCGGGTTGGGGTTGGGGAAGCGCCGTGACCACTCGATCGCCTCGTCGCGCGAGCGCACCTGGATCAGCGTGTAGCCGGCGATCAGCTCCTTGGTCTCGGCAAACGGGCCGTCGAGCACGCGGCGCTCGCCGTCGGCCGCGATCGCTACGCGCCAGCCGTGGCTGCGGGCCTTGAGTCCCGCGAGGTCGAGCAACACGCCGGCGCGTGCGAGTTCCTCGTGGAAAGCGTCCATCTCGGCGAGGCGCGAGGCTGATGGCATGACGCCGGCCTCGCTCTCGGCGGTGGCCTTGACGATGATCATGAAACGCATGGTGATGTTCTCCTTACATCAGCACGACGATCGAGGTGCGCTGATTTCGACAACCCTTGTCGCCGCCTCGGGAAATCACCAAGACTTCAGGTGAAGCAGGGCCCGGTCTCGCGCACCTCGACGGTGGCCCAGGCCGCGGCGGGGCAGCGCTCGGCCCAGCCGAGCGCTGCCTCGCGGCTCGCGCAATTCAGGAGGAAGAAACCGCCGATCATTTCCTTGGCTTCGGCAAACGGCCCATCGAGCACACGTGACGACGCGGCCCCCTCTGGCCGTTGCAGCCGCGTCGCAGCGGTCGCCAGCGAGCTGCTGGCTATCAACACGCCGGCGCGACGAAGGTCCTCGGTGAAGTCGAGCATCTGCTGGTAGGCGGCCTGGCCGCCTTCGAGGCCGCGCTCTTCGCGCTGACCGAGGGGTTCGACGATGAGCAGCATGTGGGGCATGTCAGTGGCGCCCGGCCGTCCGAAGCCAATGATCGCCCCCTCGGGGGGCAGGAGCGAAGCGACGTGGGGGTTGTTTCATCCTCGGCCTTTCGATGCGGTGATGATGGCGAGCCGCCATTGTGTGCCCGTTGCATTGCAGAAGAAGGGATTACCGAATGCGTCAACCTGTAGACCTCAATCATGCCTGCCGTTTGATCAACCACGGCCCGACTGTGCTCGTCAGCAGCGAACACGACGGCCGGCGCAACGTCATGGCTGCAGCCTGGTCGATGCCGGTCGAGTTCACGCCGCCGCGGGTGGCGGTGGTGATCGACAAGAGCACGTTCACGCGCGAGCTGGTGCTGGCCAGTGGCCGCTTCGCGCTCAGCATCCCGTGCCGCGCGATCGCCGACCTGACCTACACGGTGGGCAGCACGAGTGGGCGCGATGAAGACAAGTTCGCGCGCTATGGCATCGGCGCGTTTGCCGGCTCCGTGCTTGAGGCGCCGCTGATCGAAGGCTGCGTGGCCTGGCTCGAATGCCGCCACATCCCCGAGCCGCACAGCGAGCAGGCCTACGACACCTTCTTCGGCGAAGTGGTGGCCGCGCAGGCCGATGCGCGCGTGTTCACCGCCGGCCGCTGGACCCTGCGCGACGACAACGCTGAATTGCACACGCTGCACCACCTAGGCGGTGGCCACTTCGGTGTCGTCGGCGGCGTGGTGCAGGGGCACGTGAAGACGGCTTGACGGCGATTCCGTGATGTTGGAGACTGATTCCAACATGAAGGAATCAATCGTCGCCGACCTGAACCAGCGCATCGCCCAGCGCGTGCGCGACCTGCGCGCCGCACGCGGCCTGTCGCTCGAAGCGGCGGCCACGAAGAGCGGTGTCAGCCGCTCGATGATTTCGCTGATCGAGCGCGGCGAGAGCAGCCCGACCGCCGTGGTGCTGGAGCGTCTGGCCACCGGCCTGGGCGTGGCGTTGGCCTCGCTGTTCGACGCACCGAAGCCGCTGCCCACCCCGCTGGCGCGCGCCAAGGAGCAGCCGCCGTGGCGCGATCCGCAGTCGGGCTATGTGCGCCGCAACGTCTCGCCGGGCGGTGCGGGCTCGCCGATCCAGATCGTCGAGGTGCTGTTCCCCGCGGGCGCGCGCGTTGCGTACGAGACCGGGCCGCGAGAACCGCGCGTGCACCAGCAGATCTGGGTGCAGGAAGGATCGATCGACGTCACGGTCGGCGAGCAGCGGTATCGCCTGCAGGCCGGTGACTGCCTGGCGCTGGTGCTCGACCGGCCGCTGATGTATCACAACCCGACGCGCAAGCCGGCGCGCTACGCCGTCGTGCTCTGCAGCGAGGCCTTCACATGACCACCTTGCATCGATTGCTGACGGTCAGCGACGCGCAGGTGCAGGAACTCGCGGCGCTGCTGATCGACTGCGTCGAAGGCGGCGCGTCCGTGAGCTTCATGCTGCCGTTGACGCTGCCGCGTGCGCACGCGTTCTGGCAATCCGTCGCCGAAGGCGTTCACCAAGGCAAACGTGCGCTGCTCGTCGCCGCTGATGCGCGCGGCGCGATTGTCGGCGCCGTGCAACTCGTGCTCGACCAACCGGAGAACCAGCCGCACCGCGCCGACGTGGCTAAGATGCTCGTTCACCGCCGCGCGCGCCGCCAGGGCCTCGGTGAACAACTGATGCGAGCGGCCGAATCCACCGCTCGCGACTGCGGCAAGACCTTGCTCGTGCTCGACACCGTGACCGGCGGCGACGCCGAGCGCCTGTACACGCGCCTGGGCTGGCAGCGCGTCGGCGTGATCCCGGACTACGCGCTGTGGCCGCAAGGCGGCGCGTGCGCGACGACGGTCTTCTACCGCCGGGTCTAGCTGCGCTGACGCAGC
>JANOEG010000367.1:0-10188 GCA_031413095.1 Burkholderiales bacterium
AGGTGGCCGACGGCAAGATGCAATTGCACACCTTTCAGACGCTCGACGAGGTGCTGGGCGACCCTTCCGGCGTGACCGGTGTGCGCATCAAGAGCACCGAGACTGGCAAGACAACAGACCTCACGCTCAAGGGCTGCTTCATCGCCATCGGCCACCAGCCCAACACCGATATCTTCAAGGGCCAGCTGGAAATGAAGGACGGCTACATCATCACCAAGACCGGCTTGAACGGCATGGCGACGATGACCAGCGTGCCCGGCGTGTTTGCCGCCGGCGACGTCCAGGACCATGTCTATCGCCAGGCCATCACGTCGGCCGGCACCGGCTGCATGGCCGCGCTCGATGCGCAGCGCTTCCTGGAGCAGCAAGCCTAGGCGTCTGGCATTGAGGCCGTGTTCCCCGCTATACTCGCGGGCTTCGCCGAAACTGGGCGGCCCTTTCATTTTCCGGAGCCACAACATGGCACGCGTCTGTCAAGTCACGGGTAAGCGCCCGATGGTGGGAAACAATGTCTCCCACGCCAACAACAAGACCAAGCGTCGTTTTCTGCCCAACCTGCAGTACCGCCGCTTTTGGCTCGAAACCGAAAACCGCTGGGTGCGGCTGCGCGTGACGAACGCGGCGCTTCGCCTGATCGACAAGGTGGGCATCGACCAGATCGTTGCCGATTTGCGCGCCAAGGGCGAGCTCTAAACCTCAGGGGACCGACATGGCAAGCAAAGGCGGACGCGAAAAGATCAAGCTGGAGTCCACAGCGGGCACCGGCCACTTCTACACCACGTCCAAGAACAAGAAGACCACGCCGGACAAACTCGAATTCATGAAGTTCGATCCGAAGGCACGCAAGCACGTGATCTACAAAGAGACCAAGCTCAAGTAGGTTCGTTAGAACAAACCCCAAATGCGTAAGCAAAAAGCCCGCCGATGGCGGGCTTTTTGCTGAGCGTGTCGCGGGTGACTACGCGTGAGCCGCGCGCAGGCGCAATGAGAACTCTTGCAGCGCCGCGATGCCGCTCTCCTCGGCATGCTTGCACCACGCCTGCAGGTCTGCCACTAATTGAGTCGGCGACACATTGGTGCGCGTCCACAACTGGCGCAACTCTTCGCGCATCGCCACTAACTTGGCCAGCGCCGGGTTCCGGGCCACAACCTGCGTTATGTGGGGCTTGACGTCACCGGGAATCTTGTCGTCGTCGCGGTGCAGCCAGCGCTTTGCAAGTCGTAATTCGGCCCAGCGCGCGCTTCCCTGGGCGCCCTGCGCCTTGAGCTTGGCCATTTCGCTGCCGACCGCCCCCTTGAGCGCATTTGCATAGTGCGCCATGACCTCGTAGCGGTTGGCGATCAGCGCCTCCAGCGTCTTGTCGTCGGCCACACGCACGGTACCCAGCGCCAGCTTGGGCACCGTCTTGCGCACCTTGGCCCAACCGACTGCTTCCATTGCCCGGATGTACACCCAGCCAATATCAAACTCATAGGGCTTGACCGAAAACTTGGCGCTCGTCGGGTAGGTGTGGTGGTTGTTGTGCAACTCTTCCCCACCGATCAGGATGCCCCACGGGGTGACGTTGCGGGAGGCATCCGGCGCCTCGAAATTGCGGTAACCCCAATAGTGGCCGACGCCATTGATGATGCCGGTGGCCCACCACGGAATCCACAGCATCTGCACCGCCCAGACCAGCAGGCCGATCGCGCCGAACAGGAACACGTTCAGCAACAGCATCAGGCCCACGCCCTGCCAACTGAAGCGGGTGTACAGGTTGCGCTCCAGCCAATCGTCGGGCGTGCCGACACCGTATTTGGCGAGCGTTTCGGGATTGGCCGCCTCGGCCTTGTAAAGCTCGACGCCGGTCAGCAACAAGGCCTTCAGGCCACGGGTCTGCGGACTGTGGGGGTCTTCCTCGGTCTCGCACTTCGCGTGGTGCTTGCGGTGCACCGCGACGAACTCCTTGGTCAGCATGCCGGTGCCGATCCAGAGCCAGAAGCGGAAGAAGTGCGACGGAATCGGCCCCAGATCCACAGCGCGATGGGCCTGTGCGCGGTGCAGAAACACCGTCACTGCCGCAATCGTGATGTGCGTGGTGGCCAGCGTGTAGAGCAGGACTTGCCACCAGGACGCTTCCATCGCGCCATGGCCGAGCCATTGCACGAGAGAGTCGAAAACTGCAGACATACCGTCCATGTGAATTGTTGCCTTTTGTGAGTAGAGGCTGAGCAGGGGACCGATTGTAGGCGGCAGCCGCCTCCGGTGCTGGGGAAACTGCGTACGCGGCTCGCAAGAGCAGCGCTACTGAGCTACTGTTTTTGCCAGGTAGCAGCGAAAAAGCCGTCAGTTGCATGCAGATGCGGCCACAAGCGGAGATTTCCAGCTTTGGTCAAGGTCTCGGCGCTCGACACACCCAAATCGCGGAGAAGTGCTGAGGCATCCTGTTTTTCGAACGCCGGGTGCGCCACCGAAAAGGTTTCGCAAACCGCCTCGTTTTCCTGAGCGAGAAGGCTACAGGTGGCATAGACGAGCCTGCCGCCCGGTTTGAGCAAGCGTGCCGCACTAGCCAAAATCGCGCCCTGCTTGACGGACAGTTCGGCAACCGCCTGCGGCGATTGACGCCACTTCAGATCCGGATTGCGGCGCAGCGTTCCCAGGCCTGAGCACGGCGCATCCACCAAAACGCGGTCGATCTTGCCGGCCAGACGCTTGATGCGATCGTCGCGTTCGTGCGCGATCTGCACTGGATGCACATTCGAAAGACCGCTGCGCGCCAGGCGAGGCTTCAAGGAATCGAGGCGGTGGCCGGAAATGTCGAAGGCATACAGGCGCCCGGTGTTCTTCATCGCTGCCCCTAGTGCCAAGGTCTTGCCGCCGGCGCCGGCGCAAAAATCCACCACCATTTCGCCTCGCTTGGCGTCGGTGAGCAGCGCCAGCAGCTGGCTGCCTTCGTCCTGCACTTCGATCTCGCCGCCGGTAAAGACTTCGAGCTTGTTCAGCGCGGGCTTGCCCTGCACCCGCAGGCCCCACGGCGAAAACGGCGTGGGCTGCGCATCGATGCCAGCTTCAGCGAGCGCTGCCTGCGCAGCCTCGCGTTTTGTCTTGAACACATTGACGCGCAAGTCGAGAGGCGCAATCTGATCCAACGTCGCGACGAGGGCCCAGAAGCCGTCGTCGCCAAGCTGCGTTTGCAGCGGCTGTGCAATCCAGTCGGGCAGGTTGTGCCGCAGCTTCGGAGCCAGCGTGCTGCGATCGATGGCACGCGCCTTGGCAAGCCAGGTCTGCTCTTCCGGCGTCAGCGCGGCTTTCAAGAATGACGCATCACCCGCCCAGCCCAACATGGCGAACCGGCGCTCGAGGGTGCCACCGCCACCTTGCGCCAGGTGCTGGTAGAGCAAACGTCGCCGCAAGACGTCGTACACCGTCTCGGCCAGCGTGTGACGCTCACGCGCGCCTAGCGCCTTTTGCTTGCGGAAGAACGCCGAAACCACACCGTCAGCCGGTGCTTCGAAGCGCAAAACGTCGCGTAGAAGCGTGCTGCACGCATCGAGGAGTTGGCGAGGTGTCATAGCAGCATTTGCGGCTCGCCGCGTAAATGGGTGACCAGGCCGCCCGTCGTGTGCAGTTGCCCTTCGACGAACCAACGCACCGCGCGCGGATAGATCACATGCTCTTTGGCAAGCACCCGCTCTGACAGCGCGCCCTCATCGTCGGCCGGCAACACCGGAACTGCAGCCTGCAACACGATCGGCCCGTGGTCGAGCTGCGCCGTCACGAAGTGCACCGTCGCACCAGCAACCTTGCAGCCCGCCTCGAGTGCGCGCCGATGCGTATGCAGGCCGGGAAACGCCGGCAACAGCGAGGGATGGATGTTCAGCATTCGGCCTTCGTAGCGGCGCACACAGTCGGCGCCAAGGATGCGCATGAAACCCGCGAGCACGACGAGGTTGGGCATGTTCGCGTCGATGGCTTGTGCGAGAGCAGTATCGAAAGCCTCTCGCGTCGCAAACGCTTTGTGATCGACTACCTCCGTTGCGATGCCGTGCTGCGCCGCGAACGCCAGACCGGCCGCGTCTGGCCGATTCGACAGCACCGCCACCACTTGCGCCGGCCACTTCTCGCTCTCGCAGGCTTCGACGATCGAACGCATGTTCGAGCCGCGTCCGGAAATGAGAATGACGATGCGCTTCATGAGGGGCGGCGAGTGTAGCCCCGCCTAGAATTGACCGATGAAATCCAGAGTCCTCTCCGGCATGCGTCCCACCGGGGCGATGCACCTCGGCCACTACCACGGTGCGCTCAAGAACTGGGTGCGCTTGCAGCAGGAGCACGACTGCTTCTTCTTCGTCGCCGACTGGCACGCGTTGACCACGCACTACGAAGAGCGCGAGGTCATGGAGCGCCATGTCTACGAGATGGTGACCGATTGGCTGGCCGCCGGACTCGACCCCGACAAGTGCACGATCTTCATCCAGAGCCGCCTGCCCGAGCACGCCGAGCTGTTCACGCTGCTCGCGATGGGCACGCCGCTGGGCTGGCTAGAGCGTGTGCCGACCTACAAGGACCAGATCGAAAAATTGAAGGACCGCGACCTGGCAACCTACGGCTTTCTCGGCTACCCGCTGCTGCAGGCCGCCGACATCCTGATCTACAAGGCCAACTACGTGCCGGTGGGCGAGGACCAGAGTTCGCACGTCGAACTCACGCGCGAGGTGGCGAGGCGCTTCAACAGCCTCTACGGCCGCGCTTCAAACTTCGATCAACTCGTCGCGGCGACGCTAGCGAAACTGCCGAAAGACGACGCGCGCTATTTCGAGAAGCAGCGCAAGGCGTTTGGCGAAACGGGCAGTGCCGAGGCGCTGGCGAAGGGCGACGGCATGATCGCCAAGGCCGTGGCCAACATCAGCGGCTGGACGAGCGACGACAGCGAGCTGCTGCAAGGCCACTTGAAGGGCAGCGGCAAGACCATCCTCACCGAGCCGCAGGCGCTGCACACCGAAGTCCTGCGCCTGCCCGGCACCGATGGCGTCAAGATGAGCAAGAGCTACGGCAACGCCGTGCTGATGCGCGAAGACCCGGCCACGGTGAGCAAGAAGATCAAAGGCATGATCACTGACCCGGCGCGCGCGCGTCGCACCGACCCCGGCGACCCCGAAAAGTGCCCCGTCTGGCAGTTCCACAAGGTCTACAGCGACGAGCCGACGAAAGACTGGGTGGTCAAAGGCTGCACCACCGCCGGCATCGGCTGCCTCGAATGCAAACAGCCGGTGATCGACGCGATCGTCAAGGAGCAGCAACCGTGGCGCGATCGCGCCGAGGCCTACCTCGCCGACCCGAAGAAGGTGCACTGGATCGTCGAGATGGGCACCGAGCGCGCACGCACCGTGGCGCGACAGACGATGAAGGACGTGCGCAGCGCGATGGGGTTGAACTACTGATGAGCACCACACTGCAAACCATCGAAGTCCACCCCGTCGGCGAGGCCGTCGCAAGCGTCATCGTGCTGCACGGCCTTGGCGCCGACGGCACCGACTTCCTGCCCTTCGCCGATGAAGTCGACCTGAGCACCATCGGCCCCGTGCGCTGGCTGCTGCCGCGTGCGCCGGTGCGGCCGGTCACTGTGAACAACGGCTTCCGCATGCGCGCCTGGTACGACATCTACCAGTTCGGCGCGCAAGCCCAGAGCCCGCGCGAAGACGATGCCGGCCTGCGCGAGAGCTTTGCTGCCGTGCACGGATTGATCGACCGCGAGATCGCGCGCGGCGTACCCGCAAATCGCATCGTGCTCGCCGGCTTCAGCCAAGGTTGTGCCGTCACGCTCGGTGCCGGCCTGCGCTACGGGCAACGGCTCGCCGGACTCGGTGGCCTGTCAGGCTATCTGCCTATGGCATCGATGACGGCCACCGAGCGCAAGGATGCAAACGCACTGACGCCGATCTTCCTCGCCCACGGCAAGCGCGACCCGGTCATCGACATCAGCCGCGCAACGGCTTCGCGTGATGCGCTCCTCTCGCTCGGCTACGGCGTCGAGTGGCACGAGTACCCGATGGAGCACTCGGTGAGCGCCGAAGAGGTCGCCGACCTGCAGCGCTTTCTCCTTCGTGTCCTGAGCTGATCACGGACGACACCGCCCGCACTCTCATCACCAGCCGCGCGCTGCGCGGTTTTGTCGATGGTTCGGTCGCTGTGCTGCTGCCCGCCTACCTGCTCGTGCTCGGCCACACGCCGTTCGAGGTCGGCATCATCGGCACCGCCACGCTCGCCGGTTCGGCGATGGCCACCTTGGCCGTCGGCGCCTGGGGCCACCGCGCGGCGCCACGCACGCTGCTGTTGGGTGCAGCGCTGTTGATGGCCGCCACGGGCCTGGGCTTTGCGAGTGTCACGGCCTTCGCACCGCTGCTGGTCGTCGCCTTCATCGGCACGCTCAACCCGGGCTCGGGTGACGTCAGCGTGTTCGTGCCGATCGAACATGCACGCCTGGCCGGCAGCGGCGGCAACAGCGACGAGCGCACGACGCTCTTCGCGCGCTACAGCTTGGCCGGCGCGCTCGCGGCCGCGCTGGGCGCCCTCGCAGCCGGTGCGCCGGATGCATTGACCACGCACTTCGGCCTCGCACGCCTATCAGCCCTGCGCGGCATGTTCGTGATCTACGCCGCCATCGGCATGCTCATCTGGCTGCTTTACCGGCGGCTGCCGATGCCCAGCACAACAACAGCGCACACCAGACCCGCACCGCTCGGCCCCTCGCGCGCCATCGTCGTCAAGCTGACCGCGCTCTTCGCCGTCGATGCGTTCGCCGGCGGTCTGGTGCTGGCCAGCCTGGTGTCGCTGTGGCTGATGCAGCGCTTCGGCCTGTCGCTCGCCGACGCCGGTCTTTTCTTCTTCGTCATGGGCCTGCTCGGCGCCGCGTCGCAACTCGCCGCGCCGTGGATCGCGCGCCGCATCGGCCTCGTCAACACGATGGTCTTCACGCACTTGCCGGCCAACGTCTGCCTCGTCCTCGCCGCTCTCGCGCCGACGCTGCCCGCCGCACTCGCGCTGTTGGCCGTGCGTGCGCTGCTGTCGCAGATGGACGTGCCCACGCGCACGGCCTATGTGATGAGCGTCGTCACGCCGGCCGAGCGCGCTGCCGCCGCCAGCTTCACCGCCGTGCCGCGCAGCCTCGCCGCAGCCGCCAGCCCGGCGCTGGCCGGCGCGCTGTTCAGCGGCGGCTGGCTGGCCGCGCCGATGGTGCTGTGCGGCGTGATCAAGATCGGCTACGACCTGACGCTATGGTGGGCCTGCCGCGGCCAGCCGCTGCAAAGCGACGACTAGGCTCGCAACCCAATCCACGCCTCGGGCTCGCACAGCGCGGCCTCGAAGTCCTGCACATAGCGGCCGACATGCACGCCGTCCATCAACGCGTGATGGACCTCGACCGACATCGGAAGCCACAGGTGCCCGCCTTCGGCCTGCGCACGGCCGAACGCAAAACGCGGAATCGAATCCTCGCGCTTCCAATTTCTTGCGTGGCTGAAGCTCGTGAAGTGCAACCACGGCAGCGACGTGAAGTAGACGCGGGCCACGTCGTCCGGCTTGGGCTCGAAGGAGGCGTGCATCGTGCGTGCGGCGTCGATGGCCGCCCCCGCCTGGGCGGCAAAGGCCGCAAAGTCCGCCGTGTGACACAACTCCGCGAAAAAGAAACTCTCGCCGTCCTCGCGCAGCACCGTCGTGCTGCCATGCACGACGTCGTGCACCCGCACTCGCCCTTCTTCGAGACGCAAGCGGAACGGCTGGTGCAGGTTGGCCAGCCGCAGCGCAATGAAGTAACACGCCAGCGACAGGCCGCCGCTGCCGCGCGCCGTGAGCGCCGCCTTCAGACGCGCCACGTCGAGCTGCACGCAGACGTTGAAGTACGGCTTGTCGAAGCCGCAAAAAAATTCGAAGGCGTCGCGGCGCGCCCAATTGGCGGTGTCGAGGTAGGTGCTCATGGCGTGACGAACGCCATTGTCGCTGCGCTACCGCGGTGGCGGCACAGCAGCGAGGAAGCCCACGCGCGCCGGCTCCGGGTAGCGGTAGATCGTCTCGTTGAGGTAGCGCGCCACGTCTTCGATCTCGGCCTCACCCCACTCCAGCCGCGCCACGCCCTGCCAGCGCCGCACCTGCGCCTTCAGCGTCTCCCAGGTGGTGGCGAGCTTTTTCTCGCGCCAGTGCATCTGCGTGCTGTGGCAGGCGCCGCAATGCGTCGTGTAGAGCAGTTCGCCACGCGAGGGCGATTGCGCGTGCGCTGCGCTGCCCGCCGCCATCAGCACGCAGCACAGGGCAACACGGCCCGACAAGAAGCACCTGATGTTCATGCTGCTCTTCTAACCCGTGGCGGCGGGCGCGGGGGCGATCCAGATCAATGCCGGGCAACGCGGCCTGGCGCTGGGCGCTGGCGACGGCCGTTGTACCCTTGCGCTCCCGCGCAGCCTGTCTGACACCACAACAACATGTTCGGCTCCTCCAAACCCGTCGTCCTCAGCTACGGCAGCCACCGCAAGCGCGGCTGGCGCCCGCCACGCTGGCTGATCCTTCTGATCATCGGCATCGCCGCCGGCGCCGGCGGCCTGTGGCTGCTGCAGGAGGAGTACCTGCCGCCGCGCCTGTCGGCCGCAGCCTCCACCGAGCTGCGCGGCGCCTACGAGCAGGCCGATGCCGAGCGCAAGAGCCTGAAAACACAACTGGCCTCGACCACGCAGCAGCTCGAAGCTGCGCAGGCCACCACCAAACGCCAGAGCGACGAGCTCACCGCGCCACGCGCCGCCGCGCAAAAGCTGCGCGACGACATGAGCGCCTTGATCGCCGCGCTGCCGGCCGACCCGCGCGGCGGCGCGGTCGAAGTGCGCGCCGCGCGCTTTGCCACCACGCCGACCGGCGCGCTGGCCTACGACGTGGTGCTGACCCGCGAGCGCGACGCTGTCAAGCCCTTCGCCGGCGTGATGCAGTTCAGCGTGCTCGGCCTGACCGCACGCGGCGCCGAAACCACCGTGTCGCTGAAGCCAGTGGACGTCTCTGTCGGCGCCTACGCCTTCGTCCGCGGCAGCGTCCCGCTGCCCGACGGCGTGCGAGCGCGCCAAGTCACGGTGCAAGTGCTCGACGCGCCCGGCGGCAAGCCGCTCGGCATGCGTGTGATGCTGGTCAAGTAGTGCCCGCGATGGACCGGCTGTTCTTTGTGCTGGGCAGCCTGAGTGCCGGCTCCGCCGTCGCGCTCGGCGCCTTCGGTGCGCATGCGCTGAAGGCGCGCCTGTCACCCGACATGCTGGCCGCCTATGAAACCGGCGTGCGCTATCAAATGTTCCATGCCCTCGCGCTGATGGCCGTGGCCTGGGCCGGCACGCGCTGGCCGAACAGCGCAGCCATCACCGCCAGCGGCTGGCTGTTCGTCGCCGGCACGCTGCTGTTTTCTGGCAGCTTGTACGCGCTCAGCCTGAGCGGCGTCCGCGGCTTGGGCGCCGTCACGCCGATCGGCGGCCTGGCGTGGTTGCTCGGCTGGGCTGCGTTGGCCTGGGGCGTGGCCAAGGCCGCTCCCGCGTAAGACGTTTTTTCAGCGCGCGCCGAAGCGCAGCCCGGCAAACAAATCCTTGAACTCGCGCGGTTGGCTGCGCCAGTACTGCGGCGGCGCGCCCACCTGCGCGCCGAGCTTCGCGGCGGCATGCCACGGCCAGCGCGGGTCGTACAACATCGCGCGGGCCAGCGCCACCGCATCGGCCCGGCCGCTGGCGACGATGGCCTCGGCCTGCTCGGGCTCGGTGATCAGGCCTACCGCGATCGTCGGCAAGCCCACCGCCTCTTTGATCTGCTGCGCCAGCCCGACCTGGTAGCCCGGCCCGAGCGGAATCTTCTGCAGCGGCGACACGCCGCCGCTCGACACATGCACCGCCGCGCAGCCGAGCGCCTGCAGTGCGCGCACGAACTCGATGCAGCTGTCCACGTCCACGTCCCAGCCGCTGCCCTCCACCCAATCGGTGGCCGAGAGGCGCACCCACACCGGCCGTTCGGCCGGGAAGGCATCGCGCACCGCGCTGAACACCTCCAGCGGAAAGCGCATGCGGTTGGCCAGGCTGCCGCCGTACGCGTCGCTGCGGCGGTTGGCAATCGGCGACAGGAACTGGTGCATCAGGTAGCCGTGCGCGGCATGGATCTCGATGCCCTGCAGGCCGACGCGCGCCGCGCGCCGCGCGGCC
>JANOEG010000368.1:0-1946 GCA_031413095.1 Burkholderiales bacterium
TCGAGCTTGAGCGCGTCATAGATGTGCGGCATCTGGTCGCGCGGGAATTCGACGTCGACCACGGCGCCGATGCACTGGACGATCTTGCCTTGAGACATTGCTGTGTTTCCTTCTGGGATGCTTAAACCGCGGCGGCACCGCCGACGATCTCCGAAAGCTCTTTCGTGATCGCCGCCTGGCGCGTCTTGTTGTAGATGAGTTTCAGCTCGGCAATCAGGCTGCCCGCGTTGTCGGTGGCCGACTTCATCGCCACCATGCGCGCGCTCTGCTCGCTGGCCATGTTGTCGGCGACGGCCTGGTAGACCAGCGCTTCGAGGTAGCGCTTCAACAGCTCGTCGATGACGCTCGGCGCATCGGGCTCGTAGATGTAGTCCCAGCCGTAGGCCTTCTTCTCGTCGGCCGATTGCGACAGGCGGTCAGCACCCAGGGGAAGCAGGGTCTGCACCTGCGGCTCCTGCTTCATCGTGTTGATGAACTGCGTGTAGCAGAGGTAAACCGTGTCGAGCTTGCCTTCGACGAACTGGTCGAGCATGACCTTGACCGGGCCGATCAGCTTGTCGAGCAGCGGCTTGTCGCCGAGCTGCACCGCGTGGCTCAGCACGTCCGCGTTGATGCGGTTCATGAAGCCGAAGCCCTTGTTGCCGATGGCGACGACCTTGATCGCCTTGCCGGCGTCTTTGGCTTCGCGCATCTTGAGGGTCACGGCGCGCAGCACGTTGGTGTTCAAGCCGCCGCATAAGCCCTTGTCGGTGGTGACGACGATGAAGCCCACCGCCTTCGCATCGACCGTCGCACGCATGTAAGGCGACTGGTATTCCGGGTTGGCCTGCGACAGGTTGGCGGCGATGTTGCGCACCTTGTCGCTGTACGGCCGCGCCTGGCGCATGCGCTCCTGCGCCTTGCGCATCTTGCTCGCAGCCACCATCTCCATGGCCTTGGTGATCTTCTTGGTGTTCTCCACCGATTTGATCTTGCTGCGGATTTCTTTGCCGACGGCCATGGCTCAAGTCCTCAGGCGAACGACTTCTTGAACGCGGTGACGGCGTTCGTCATCTCGGCTTCGGCTTCCTTGTCCATCGCCTTGTCGGCCTCCAGCTTGGCCATCAGCGGAGCGTGGCTCGACTTCAGGTGCTGGTGCAGGCCGTGCTCGAAGGCCAAGACCTTCTTCACGTCGATGTCGTCCATGAAGCCCTTGTTCACGGCGAACAGCGTCGCGGCCATCGTGCTGATCGACAACGGCGCGTACTGGGCCTGCTTCAACAGCTCAGTGACGCGTGCGCCGCGATCCAGCTGCTTGCGCGTGGCGGCGTCGAGGTCGGACGCGAACTGGGCAAACGCCGCGAGTTCGCGGTACTGCGCCAAGTCGGTCCGGATGCCGCCCGACAAGCCCTTGATCAACTTGGTCTGCGCAGCGCCACCGACGCGTGACACCGAAATACCGGCGTTGATGGCGGGGCGGATGCCGGCGTTGAACAGCGAGGTCTCCAGAAAGATCTGCCCGTCGGTGATCGAAATGACGTTGGTCGGCACGAAGGCCGAGACGTCGCCGGCTTGAGTCTCGATGATCGGCAGCGCGGTCAGCGAACCGGTCTTGCCCTTGACTTCACCCTTGGTGAACTTCTCGACGTAGTCGGCGTTGACGCGCGCGGCGCGCTCGAGCAGACGGCTGTGGAGATAGAACACGTCGCCAGGGAAAGCTTCGCGGCCCGGCGGGCGGCGCAGCAGCAGCGACACCTGGCGGTAGGCCCAGGCCTGCTTGGTCAGGTCGTCATAAATGATCAGCGCGTCCTGGCCGCGGTCGCGGAAGTATTCGCCCATGGTGCAGCCCGAGTAGGGGGCGATGTACTGCAGCGCGGCCGACTCGGAGGCGGTCGCGGCAACGACTATGGTGTAGGCCATGGCGCCGTGTTCTTCGAGCTTGCGCACCACGTTGACCACGGAGGAGG
>JANOEG010000369.1:0-4466 GCA_031413095.1 Burkholderiales bacterium
CGCCGTCGATCGCGCCGAGCTGGCTGATCGCGCCATCGACCGGGCTGACCCAATCTTCCCGCGCCAGCGGACGCGCGCCGGGCGCGAGGGCGCGGGTGAAGAAGTCGTTGAAGGTCGCGTAGGCCGCCGGGTCGGGGTTCGCTGCCTCGGCCATGTTGACGCGGTAGCGGTCGATGAACCAGCGGATCAACTTCGTCGTCAGCGCGCCGACGCGTGCACGCGCGATCTCGCCGGCCAACAGCGTCAGCGCCTGCTTGGGCAACAGGTACTGCGGCAGGACCGCCATGCGGTCCGAGACGAACGGACCGAGAGCGTCGGTTGGGTCTGACATCAACGCAGGACGGCGCCGGGCCGCTCCCAAGCGGCCTGCGCTCCCCTCGGGGGGCGCGAGCGAAGCGAGCCAGGGGCCGACATCTCAGAGGTGGCAACTCGCGCAGAGCCTTGACAGCGCCGTAACCGATCGCCGCCCCAAAGCGTTTGGCAAAGCGCTCGGCCAGATTGTCATGCGTCGTGTAGTCGATGATCTCTTCGGCCTTGATGACGTCACGGGCGATGAAGTCGAGGTTGCCGACCTTGTCCACCAAGCCGAGCTTGATCGCTTCTTCGCCGTTCCAGAACAGGCCCGAGAACATCTCCTTGGTCTCTTTCAGGCGCGGGCCGCGGCCGTCCTTGACGACGCTGATGAACTGCTGGTGGATCTGGTCGATCATGGCCTTGGCATAGGCAGTCTGCTTTTCGTTCTGCGGCGAAAACGGATCGAGCATGCCCTTGTTCTCGCCGGCGGTAAGCAGGCGCCGCTCGACGCCCAGTTTTTCCATCGTGCCCGTAAACCCAAAACCGTCCATCAGGACGCCGATGCTGCCGACGAGGCTCGCCTTGTCGACATAGATCTCATCGGCTGCCACGGCGATGTAGTACGCACCCGAGGCGCATATCTCCTCCACCACCGCATAGACCTTCTTGTTGTGCTTGGCCTTCAAGCGCTTGATCTCGTCGTTGACGATGCCGGCCTGCACGGGGCTGCCGCCGGGCGAGTTGATGCGCATCACGATCGCCTGCGCGGCCTTGTCTTCGAACGCGTTCTTCAGTGCGGCGACGATGCGCTCGGCGCTGGCTTCGGTGTCCGCCGCGATCTCGCCACGCACTTCCACCAGTGCGGTGTGCGGCCCACCAGGTGCGGCCAGGTTGTTGCGAGCAACGAACAAGCTCCACAGCAGTGCGAGCACGATGCCCAGCCAGGCCAGGCGGAAAAAGACACGCCAGCGGCGCTCGCTGCGGCGGTCTTGCAGCAGCGAGCGGGCCACGGTTTCGAGCGTGGCCTCGACCGCGGGACGCGGAGCCGCAACAGCAGCCGCTGCCGTTGCCGGGGTCGCGGCAACGGGCGGCTGCGTGGCAGAAGGCGGCATGGGCGGCGGCGTGGTGGGCGCGAAGTCGTCGGGTGAAGTCATGGCAAAGGAGGTCCTGCGTTGGAGGCCGCGTCGTCGAAAGCCAGCGGCGCAATGTCGCGGGAAGGATACCAAGTCACCTCGCCGCCACTCTCGTTGACCGTCACCGGCATCAGGCGGCCGCGGCCGCACGGGCCGCCCAGACAATGGCCGCTGGCTGGCGAGTACTGCGCACCATGAACCGCACAGACAATCGTCGTGCGCTCGGCATCGAGAAACTCGCCGGGCGTCCAGTCGAGTTCCGTCGGCACATGGGCGCAGCGGTTGATGTAGGCGACCACATGGCCGTCGATGCGCAGCGCGAAGGCCCGCGCCGGCTGGCGCCACAACATGACGTCGAAGCCGACGCCTTTTCCTCGCTCGGCGAGTTCGTCGCTGCGGCAGAGGAACAGCGGTTCATCCATGGAGGAGCAACCAGTCGTGCAGCTCACGCGTCGAATGCGCGACGTGCAGCGGCCCGAACTCGGCGAACGTCTCGTGCTCGTGCGCGCCGAAAGACACCGCCACGCTCGGCGCGCCGGCGTTGCGCGCCAGCAGCAGGTCGTGTGTCGTGTCGCCGACCATCAACGTGCGCTCGGGCGCAGCGCCGAACTCACGCATCAGCTCATTGAGCATCAGCGGATCCGGCTTCGATGCGGTTTCGTCTGCGGTGCGCGTGCCGTCAAACAAGTCCTTGAGTTGCGAGTGCGCCAGCGCGTCGTCGAGTCCGCGGCGATTCTTGCCCGTGGCCACAGCCAGAAGGTGATGGCGCTCTTTCAATTCATGCAGCATGTCGAGCGTGCCGGGGAACAGGCTGAGTTCATGCTGGCTGGCGAAGTAGTGATGACGGTAGCGCAGGCCGAGATCCGGATAACGCGCTTCCGGCAAGCCCGGCGCGACGTGCCGCAGCGCGTCCTGAAGGCCGAGCCCGATGACATAAGCGGCGCTGGCAACGGAAGGCACCGGCGCACCGACATCGGCACATGCGTTCTGGATGCAACGCACGATCAGCGCTGTGGAATCGAACAGCGTGCCGTCCCAATCAAAAACCACGAGATCGAACTTCTTTTTCACAACTGCTCCAAAAGCTGCGTGCACTCTATAGGCAAGGGTGCATCGAGCGCGACGCGCTCGGCACTCGCAGGATGGTCGAAAGCCAGGTGGCGAGCATGGAGGAACATGCGCGCAAAGCGGTGCTCGCCACGCGCCATCAGCCGGTTGGCCGCAAAGTCGCCGTACTTCGGGTCGCCAACGATGGCGTAGCCTTCGTGCGCGAGATGCACGCGGATCTGGTGCGTGCGGCCTGTCTTCAGGGTCACGTCGAGCAGTGTGTGCCCGGCGAACTTCTGCTCCACCTTGACCAGCGTGATCGAGCGCCGCGCCTCTTCGTTGGCCGCATCCACCGCGCGCACATGGCGCTCACCCTTCGCGTCGAGCGTCTTCAGCAATGCGACATCGATGACTTTCTTGCTGGCTGGCCAGGCGCCGATCACCAACGCCGCGTAAATCTTGACCGTGCCGCGCTCGCGAAACTGGTCTTGCACGTGCGTCAGCGCACTGCGCTTCTTGGCAAGCAGCAGCACGCCCGAGGTTTCCTTATCGAGCCGGTGCACCAGTTCCAGGAACTTAGCCTGCGGGCGGGCGCGTCGCAACTGTTCGATGACACCGAAGCTCACCCCCGAGCCGCCATGCACCGCCACGCCGGCCGGCTTGTCGATGGCCAGCAGGTGCTCGTCTTCGAACAGCACAGCAAACTCGCGCGGCGGCACGCTGGCTTCGCCCTTCGGCTCGCCCATTCGCACCGGCGGCACCCGAATCTCATCACCCAACGCCAACCGGGTATCGGCCGCCGCCCGGCCCTTGTTGATGCGCACCTCGCCTGAGCGGATGACGCGGTAAACATGGGTCTTGGGCACGCCCTTGAGCACCCGGATCAGGAAGTTGTCGAGCCTTTGGCCCTCGCTGCCTTCATCGACGACCAGCCGCTGCACCTGCGGCGCTGCTTTGCCCCCTATAATGGTTTGGACCACGTTGTTGCCGTAAGTGCTTGATTCGCTACGAGTTTAGCGGTCGCACCCGAGCAGCGTGGAGGTGATGCAACACTTGCTGCGCACCGCGGGCCTCAGTCCCAGAGTGACATGGCAGCCGCGCGACGCGAGTGGCAGAGAAACGCGAATCCAACCCACGGTGGGCTCCAATCCGCCGCGACAAACGAACAAGGTTTTGTGGTGCAGGCCCCGCCTGCATCCGCGTCCAGCTACCGGACCATGCTGTTCCCGCCCGCTTTGACCCCCATCCCGCGCGCTCACGATGCGCCGCGGGGCCGGTCGGCCGTGCTCGATCGGTGGCCCGCAACGGCTGACACGCACGCGCCAACGCCAACGCCGCGCTGATTTCGCTTCAAGCAGCGAGACCTCCAGCGCAGCCGCGGTCCAGGGCGGTTCCTTGGTGGGCTTTGCGTTTCTCGTGCATCGACTTGTGTGAGTTGATGTTTGGAGAACACGCAACATGAAACGCATGCTGATCAACGCGACGCAATCCGAAGAGCGTCGCCTGGCCATCGTCGAAGGCCAGAAACTGCTCGATTTCGAAACTGAGATCGAGGGCCGCGAACAGCGCAAGGGCAACATCTACAAGGCGGTCGTGACCCGGGTCGAACCGTCGCTCGAAGCCTGCTTTGTCGACTACGGCGAAGACCGCCACGGCTTCCTGCCGTTCAAGGAAATCTCGAAGGCCTACTTCAAGGAAGGCGTTTCGGTTCGCGACGCCAAGATCCAGGACGTGCTCTCCAACGGCAGCGAGCTGCTGGTGCAGGTGGAGAAGGAAGAGCGCGGCAACAAGGGCGCAGCCCTGACCACCTTCGTCTCGCTGGCCGGCCGCTACCTGGTGTTGATGCCCAACAACCCGCGCGGCGGCGGCGTGTCGCGCCGCATCGAGGGCGAGGACCGCGAAGAGCTGAAGGAAAACCTCGATCAGCTCGACTACCCAAAAGGCATGTCGCTGATCGCGCGCACAGCCGGCATCGGCCGCACCGCGCCCGAG
>JANOEG010000370.1:0-2073 GCA_031413095.1 Burkholderiales bacterium
GCCTGCGCTTCGGGACCGCCATGAATGCTGATGATGACTGGCCGCCTGCCTGTGAACCTGGCTGGCGGCGTGGTCAGCAGGCCCGAGATCGTCAAGCCGTCGAAGCTCTTCCAGCGCACCACCTGCTGGTCGGCGAAGGCCGTGGTGTCGATGCCGGCGGGCGCCTCGGCACGCGTCCACTGCACGTTGCGCCCGCTGGCCGGCTCGAAGGCGAAGACTTGACCCGGGCCCTTCGGGCTGCTGAGCGTGTAGCCCAGCAGGTGCTGCCGGGTGTGAAACTCCATGTTGCGACCAACGCCGCCGGCCGGCAATGCCGGCGCCGGCAGTTCCTTCAGCGTCAGGCCGTCGAACACGCGCAACTCGTCGCGCCCGTCGTTGTTGACCTGCACGACCATCCAGCGGCCATCCCGCGAGCTCGCGCCGTCCGACACGTCCCACGGGATGTGGTGGGTGATGCGCGTCATCGCGCCGCTGGTCAGATCGAGTGACATCAGTTCGCGGAACTCGCCGGCGCGATCACTGACAACCGTCAAGCGCTTGCCGTCGGGCGAGAAGTCGCCAGGGAAGTGGGTCGCCTTGAGTGTTTCTCCCGCTGCAGGCAGCAGTTGCTTGCGCGCGCCGCTGGTCAGATCGATCAACCACACCTGCGACTCGTTGGCCGACACGTAGCGCAAGAAGGCCGCGCTTCGTTCGTCGTCAGCGATGCTGCCGCTGAACCAGCCGGGACCAGGAAGCTCAGTCAGCTTGCGCCGGCCCTCGGGTTGCAGCGGATCGATCAACCACAGCGAGGTGTTGATGCTGGGCCGAGTGCCGCCCAGCGCCGTGCGGTCCAGCGGCACCGAGGTGTGCAGCAGCCGCGACGAGCGGCGCAACCAGCCGACGATTGAATGCGCCTCGTCGGGGTTGGTCAGCAGCGTGGTCTGGCGAGCTGGCAGGTCCATGCGGTGGATCTGGTCAGCTTCGTCGCCGCCTTTGGAGCGCTCGAAAACCAGGTAGTGGCCGTCGCGCGGCTCGTAGCTGGCGTTCGTGACACGCTCGACGCCATCGGTCAGCGGCTGCAGGGGGCCCAGCGGGCGTTCGAGTCGGTAGATGTGGGGCACGCTGTCGCCGGCCTTGCGGTGGGCAACCAGCATCTCGGTCCGCTGCGGGTGCCACTGCACGAAGCTGTGGCCGCGAAAGTCGGTGTAGCGCGCAACGCGATCGACCAGCGAGGTTGGGATTGCCGGTATGCCCTGTGCCATCAGGTTCGGATTGGGTGCCAGGACGGCCGTCAGCCCAGGGGCGTTATGGGACGGCGCGGCGCAAGCGACCAACAACGCAGCGGATGCGGCACACAGTGCGGAAAGTGAGGATCGAAGCACCACAGCAACTCCTGGGGCGAAAGGGCTAGCGGCCGCAACACGCTGGATCGCAGCGTGTGGACCGCCGGACTCGCGTACCGCCGTGACATGGACGACACGCGGGTGGTGGATTGTGCGTCAGCGCCGCTGCCGAGCGCCGACAGCCGCGACTGCGTGATCGGGTTCGCTCGACCTGGGTGACACTCGCACTCCTTCACCGCCTGCATGCCGCCCTGTCGCCCCGGGCATCGAGACGCGGCGATGAATCGTTGCAGGCACCACGCTAGGTATCCAAGCCGCTGATCTGGATCGACACGTCGCTGGCCCACGAGCGCTTGATGCGCGCCACGTGCGCCATCAGTTCCTTTTCCGCCATCGCGGGGTTGCCGCGGTCCCAGGTGCAGTGGATTCGGCGACCGTTGACTGCCGCACCGCCCAGTCCGCAAAAAGCGCTGCGAGACCAACATCCCTGCGCCTTCGCCGGGCTGATGTCCAGCATCGCGCCACCGCCAAGGTCAGGAACCCTCAGCTACCAAGGGCCTCCCAACCGGTGCCGGAGCCGAACTGTTCATAACTGGGGCCTGTGCATCACGAGCCTTCAGCGTCATCCGCGGCCCCGAACTCACAGCCCCGAACGGCCGTTCGCATATGCAACGAGGCCCCCGAAGGTGGCCCCGCAGCAGCGGGCATACGCAGGTCGGCGTCACTCTGGGCGATTGAGGCGCGGCGCGCG